>JAUXCI010000104.1 GCA_030618945.1 Flavobacteriaceae bacterium | reverse complement strand
AGTTTGACATGTTCGTAACTCACCGAACGAGATCTTTCGGGCTAGACAAGCAAATATATCTTTCTGATGGGGTAATAACTGGACACGGAACTATTGATGGAAGGATCGTATACGTATTCTCCCAGGATTTTACTGTTTTTGGAGGATCACTATCCGAAACTTACGCCTTAAAGATTTGTAAGATCATGGACATGGCAATGAAAATTGGTGCACCTGTTATCGGATTAAATGATAGTGGTGGAGCCCGTATTCAGGAAGGAGTAAGATCCTTGGCTGGATATGCTGAGATTTTTCAAAGAAACATCATGGCTTCCGGTGTAATACCTCAAATCTCGTCAATTCTTGGACCATGTGCCGGAGGTGCAGTTTATTCTCCTGCACTGACTGACTTTACTATCATGACAGATAAAACCAGTTATATGTTTGTAACCGGACCTAAAGTTGTAGAAACCGTAACCGGGGAAATCGTGACAACGGAAGAGCTTGGTGGAGCTCAAATTCATTCGACAAAATCAGGCGTCTCTCACTTCCTTGCTGAAGGTGATGAAGAAAACCTTTTGTTGATCAGAAAATTGCTCAGTTATTTGCCTTCAAATAATCTCGAAGACCCACCGGTGATCAAATGCGACGATCCAATTGACAGACTGGAAGACGCTTTGAATGATTTGATTCCTGAAAACCCTAATCAGCCTTATGACATGGTTGACGTTATATCAACCTTAACTGATAAAGGGGAATTTATGGAAGTCCACAGAAATTATGCGCGAAATATAGTTGTTGGATTTGCTCGATTCAACGGACGTCCAGTTGGAATAGTAGCTAATCAGCCTAAATACTATGCTGGTGT
This sequence comes from Flavobacteriaceae bacterium, assembly GCA_030618945.1. Taxonomy (GTDB): domain Bacteria; phylum Bacteroidota; class Bacteroidia; order Flavobacteriales; family Flavobacteriaceae; genus Lutimonas. The sequence continues at coordinate 7,610 of JAUXCI010000104.1, read as the reverse complement.
TTTAGACATCGAAGCTTCTAGAAAGGCAGCTCGTTTTGTAAGATTTTGTGACGCCTTTAATATTCCGATTGTTACTTTAGTAGATGTACCTGGATTCCTTCCCGGAACAGGGCAGGAATACGGAGGTATTATTCTTCATGGAGCTAAACTTCTTTTTGCCTATGGAGAAGCGACTGTTCCAAAGGTTACGATTACGATTCGAAAATCCTATGGTGGAGCTCACGATGTAATGAGCTGTAAACAACTGCGCGGAGATCTAAATTACGCCTGGCCAACTGCTGAGATCGCAGTTATGGGTGCCAAAGGGGCCGTTGAGGTTCTTGAAGGAAGAAACATTAATGCTATTAAAGATAAGGATGAAAAAAGTGCTTACATCAGCCAGAAGGAAGATGAATACACTAAAAAATTCGCTAATCCATATGAGGCAGCCAAATATGGCTTTATTGATGACGTAATCGAACCGCGTAACACACGTTTTAGAATTGTTAGGGCGCTTGAATTATTATCTAATAAAAAAGAGGTAAACCCTCCAAAGAAACATTCTAATATTCCACTATAATGACAGCTATAATTTTTCAAACATCAAATTTAAGCGAAGGATATCTGATCTTATTCTCAGGCTTACTCATTGTATTTAGCGCTCTTTTGACCCTTTCCGTTTTTTTTAAATTCGGTCTTCCCGTATTATTATATATCTATAAGGTCATTACTAAAGGTCGGGATAAAAAAATAAAAGACATTTCAATTGAACCCAATGAAGAGTTTACGGGTGAAGAAGCCGCAGCAATAGCTGCTGCAATTCATATGTACTTTAATGCTCAACATGATTTTGAGAACCCAATTTTAACGATCAAACAGTCTCAAAAATCATATTCGCCCTGGAGTTCTAAAATTTATGGAACCCAAAGAAAATTATAGGACATTTCATAGAATAGTTTAGAAAGTGAAACGAGGAATTATTAGAAAACACAAAAATGAAAACATTTAAATTTAAAATACACGACAACAATTACAAAGTTAATCTATTGTCACACGAGGGAAATATTCTAGATCTTGAAGTTAATGGAACCAAGTACGTTGTAACATTACGTGAAGATGTTAAAACCACCAAAACTCCTACTCTGGTTAGGTCGGCTTCAAAAAGACCGGTTGAACCTCTTAAGGTAAACCCATCAACTAAAAAAACCAAAATTTTGGCCCCAATACCCGGAACCATTATGATAGTAGATGTAAAGGTGGGCGACAAAGTAAAAGTTGGAGACAGATTAGTTCAACTTGAAGCTATGAAAATGGAGAATAATATCACGTCTGAAAAAAGTGGTGTCATTAGCGCAGTTCATGTGGTTAAAGATCAAAGAGTCCTGCAAAATGAATTAATGTTAGAATTGGAATAACCAGTTCTACATCATACAGAATGATTTTCTAATATTCAGGAACAGTCTTATTCACAGAAATAGATAAAACAATGAAAAAACTATATATCATATTTGGAGCCACTGCCTTACTACTGTTATTACAACCGGTACTAAGCCTGGGTAGTTTTGCCGAGCCCATTAATTTCGCTTCACTTGACGGCATTGCTCAGAACTTAGATTCAGAAAACAGTGATACTACGGGTAGCGCCATTGATGGCTTAAAGAAATTTTACAGCTTTACGGGCTTTGCCAATGCCACTTCAGGCAACCTGATCATGATCGTAATTGGAATGGTTTTCATCTACCTTGGTATCAAATACGATTATGAACCATTATTGCTCATTCCAATTGGGGCTGGTGTAATTATTGGTAATGTCCCCTTTGTTGCCGGGAATCAAACAGGGATCTATGAAAGCGGGTCAGTGCTAAATTATCTCTATTTTGGGGTAGTGAAAGGTATTTATCCACCCTTGATTTTTTTGGGAATTGGAGCCATGACGGATTTCTCTTCCCTAATCGCAAACCCTAAACTAATGCTTTTGGGTGCAGCTGCTCAAATAGGTGTATTTGCCACTTTTATCGGAGCTATATACCTTGGTTTTAATTTGCCGGAAGCAGGAGCTATTGGAATCATAGGTGGAGCTGATGGCCCTACTGCGATCTTCCTTTCTTCCAAATTGGCGAACGGGGTCAATATTTTAGCCGACGGAACAACGGTTAAAAATCTTATCGGTCCAATTGCCATTGCTGCCTATTCATATATGGCACTGGTACCCGTAATTCAACCTCCTATTATGAGACTGATAATTTCAAAAAAAGACCGTAAGATTCGAATGAAACCACCTAGGGCAGTTTCTCAAAAGGAAAAAATGATCTTTCCAGTTGTTGCTCTTTTATTAACAACTTTTATATCACCAAGTGCTTTACCACTTCTCGGTATGTTATTCTTCGGAAATTTATTGAAAGAATCCGGTAGAACCGAAAGATTGGCTGATACTGCCAGAACAAAATTGATTGACATCGTAACCATATTATTAGGTGTTACTGTAGGAGCTTCAACCCAGGCAGACATTTTCATCACAAAAGATTCTTTGCTTATTTTTGGATTGGGAGCCATTTCATTTATCATCGCCACTATGGGAGGATTGTTCTTTGCAAAATTCATGAACCTCTTTCTAAAAGGTGATAACAAGATCAATCCGCTTATCGGAGCCGCCGGAGTATCTGCCGTCCCTGATAGTGCGAGGGTTGTTCATGCCGAGGCATTAAAATCTGATCCTCATAACTATTTACTTATGCACGCCATGGCTCCCAACGTATCAGGAGTAATAGGTTCAGCCATTGCTGCGGGTATCTTATTGAGTTTCTTATCTTAAGGATATAATTGTTTTTACACAGAAAAATTAAAATACTAAATAAAATGAAAATTCCAAATATTATGTCGGCAGAAGAAGCTGTCAAATTAATCAAATCAGGAGACAGAGTGCTTATTCAAGGTGGAGCTGCCACACCACAAACCTTAATCAGAGCAATGGTTGCCAGGTCATCAGAATTAAAAGGGGTTGAAATAGTTCACTTACACACAGATGGTGAGTGCGGATATACGGCATTGGAAATGAAAGACAGTTTTCATACAAATGCATTTTTTATAGGAGGTAACATCAGAAATATGATAGGCATAACAGCCGATTATATTCCAATATTCCTGAGCGACATTCCAAGTTTGTTTCGCCAAGGGCATATGGATCTTGATATAGTTCTGGTAAATGTTTCACCTCCTGACAAACATGGATTTTGTTCCTTAGGTGTATCAGTTGATATCGTTGTTGCGGCCATTGAAAAAGGTAATAAAGTAATTGCACAGATCAACAAGAATATGCCAAGAACTTTTGGAGACGGCATCGTGCATCTGAATAATTTTGATGCTTGTGTGATCGTGGATGATGAAATTCATGAAATGACATTTGTGGCACCAACTGATGCTGAAAAAAGAATAGGTAAAAATATTGCAGAAATTATTGAAGACGGAGCTACTTTGCAAATGGGTATTGGTGGAATTCCTAATGCGGTTCTTAACTACCTTAATAATCATAAGAATCTAGGTGTACATACAGAAATGTTTTCAGAAGGCATTGTTGATCTTGTAAATAAAGGGGTGGTAAACGGAGCCAAGAAAAAAGTAAATCCTTATAAGATCGTTTCAGGATTTGCCATGGGAACCAAAAGACTTTATGATTTTATGGATGATAACGCTGAAATCGAAATGCGTGACATCGCCTATGTGAATGACACAGCAATTATCAGACAAAACCCAAAAGTTACCGCGATCAACTCTGCCATTGAAATTGATATGACCGGTCAGGTTTGTGCTGATTCAATTGGTCTTAGAATGTTTTCAGGTGTTGGAGGCCAGATGGATTTTATGCGAGGTGCGGCACTTTCAAAACGTGGTAAACCTATCATTGCTATTACTTCTTGTACAGGTAAAGGAATGTCAAAAATTGTTCCTTCATTAAAACCTGGAGCCGGAGTAGTAACCACCAGAGCACATGCCCGATTTGTGGCCACTGAATTTGGAATTGCTGAATTATTTGGGAAAAACCTCAAACAAAGAGCTATTGCATTAAGAGATATTGCACACCCTGATCACCGGGAAGAACTGGATAAAGCCATACATCAAAGATATGGAGGAAATGTGGTCACCATATAATCTAAAATTTTAATCAAACGAATTGTATAATCAAATAGCTGAAATAAACTTAAGGTTATGAACACTGATAACAAAGAAAACTTGCTGTTCCAAAATTTCGCTCCTTCTACAAAGAAAGAATGGATAGAAAAAGCTACGGCTGACTTAAAAGGAGCCGATTTTAATAAACGCCTTGTATGGAAGAATCTCAATGATATTGATATTCAACCTTTTTACACAAGCGAAGATCAAAAGGGGTTTTTACCAAATACGGGGCTCAATGCCGAGCACATCATCAACTATAGGAAAATTGCTGTAAGCAATGATTCAAAAGCCAACGAACTGGCTTTAAAGGCAATTGATGAAGGAATAACGGGATTACTGTTTGACATTAAAACCAAAATGTCTCCAGCAACTTTAGCAAAAGGTATTGATTTAACTAAAATAGCTGTATCCTTTATCCTGGGTCATAAAACCCTTGATTTTGCGGTTGAGTTTAAATCGTATCTTGAGGATTCCGGGATAGATAAAACTGTGGTTAAAGGATATGTCGATCTTAATTTTATGAATGAATACCTGAGTCAATCCAAATTGGAAAAGGGTATTTTCGATGATTTAGCTTCGTTGACTTCTCTTTTTAGTGATTACCCAAATTTCAACACCTTGGTGGTTTCAGGTACAGTTTATCAAGACGCAGGCTCTAACCAGGTTCAGGAAATTGCCTATACTTTAAATTCTCTCGTTTTTGTTGTGGACGAATTAACAAAAAGAGACTTGGCGCCTCAATTCATTTTTGACAACTTGTATTTTACCCTTGGTATTAGTGCTGAGTATTTTGTAGAGATTGCCAAATTCAGGGTTTTTAACAGTCTATTGAGTAAAATAGCGAACAAATATGGGGTCTCTGTTGATTCAACTCGACTCACTGGCAAAACATCAGTTTGGTCAAAATCTTTAATTGATGCCAACACAAACATGCTCAGGGCTACTACAGAAGCTATGTCTGCTATTCTAGGTAATGCCAGTGCCCTGGAGATAGATCCTTATGATCATGCATTTAATAAGTCCAATGATTTTTCAAGTAGAATAGCTGGAAATATTACCACCATTCTTAAAGAGGAATCCTATTTTGGAAACGTTTCAAACCCGGTAGACGGATCTTTTTATATAGAAGAAATTAGCTTGAAAATGGCTAAAAAAGCCTTAACTATTTTTAAAGACATTGAAGCTTTAGGAGGATTCTATAAAAATTTTGAGAATGAATATATTCAAACTCAGATTGCTGAGGTTAGAATTAAAAAGATAAAACTCTTATCGCAAAGAAGGCTTGCCATGGTAGGGGTTAACAAGTACCCTAACCTGATGGAATCTGTTTCATCTGATGTATTTGTCAATGGTCATCAGGTAGAAAATCATAAATTACTTGTTCCACGAAGGGCTGGTCTCGAATTAGAACAGATCAGAGCCAATACAGAAAAATTTGTAAATGAAAATGGGGTTAGACCGACGGTAGAAATTGCAAGTTTCGGAAACCTGACGATGAGAAAAGCGAGAGCAGCTTTTTCTTATGACTTTTTGGGAGTTAGTGCTTTTACGATTGAAGATGAAAAAAGTTATTCTTCTGCATTAGAAGCCGCTAAAGAAACCGCTGCTTCCAAATCAGATGTTGTCGTAATATGTAGTTCTGATCCTGATTATCAAGAATCAGCAATGGACTTTGTTCAAACTTTTAGAATTGTCAATTCATCTAAAATCATCCTGCTTGCCGGTTCTCCGGAAAATATTCAAGATGAGCTTATCAGTGCCGGACTAGACGGATTTATTCATGCTAGATCTGATATTTTTAAGACGCTTCTTGAGATTCAAAATAAAATTGCAAAAACCATTAAACCTTTGGAGATATGAGACCTGATTTTTCTGATTTAACCATAAATTCCAGCGTTGAAGAACAAGTAAGCGCTCCTGAAAACCAAAGTCCCTGGATAACTCCTGAAGGTATTCCGGTAAAGAAAGCGTTTACAAAGAATGACATCAAAGACGCTGAGCATTTAGATTTCGTAGCCGGATTACCACCGTTTACCCGTGGACCTTATAGTACTATGTATGTATCCAGGCCATGGACCGTAAGACAATATGCTGGTTTTTCAACAGCTGAAGCGTCAAATGCTTTTTATAGAAGAAACCTTGCTGCAGGACAAAAAGGATTGTCGGTTGCATTTGATCTTGCAACGCATCGCGGATACGATTCTGATCACCCAAGGGTAACAGGTGATGTTGGTAAAGCAGGTGTTGCCATAGATTCAATTTTGGATATGGAGATTCTTTTTAACCAGATTCCATTGGATAAAATGTCTGTGTCAATGACCATGAACGGCGCTGTAGTTCCAATTATGGCCTTCTATATTGCTGCAGCCAAAAAGCAAGGCGTAAGTCTTGATCAATTAAGCGGGACGATTCAGAATGATATTCTTAAGGAATTCATGGTGCGTAACACTTATATTTATCCTCCTCTACCTTCAATGAAGATTATTGGCGATATTTTTGAGTACACCACCAAAAACATGCCTAAATTCAACTCTATCTCCATTAGTGGCTACCATATGCAAGAAGCAGGTGCCACGGCTGATATTGAATTGGCTTATACCTTAGCGGATGGGCTTGAATACATCAGAACAGGCCTAAAATCAGGCCTAAAAATAGATGAATTTGCTCCTAGATTATCGTTTTTCTGGGCCGTTGGAATGAACCATTTTATGGAGATTGCTAAAATGAGGGCAGCAAGAATGCTATGGGCCAAGATCATCAAACAATTCGATCCTAAGAATCCAAAATCTATGGCTTTACGTACGCATAGCCAAACTTCAGGTTGGAGTTTAAGCGAGCAGGATCCTTTTAATAATGTTGCCCGAACTTGTGTTGAAGCTATGGCGGCAGGATTGGGAGGAACACAATCTCTTCACACGAATGCTTTAGATGAGGCCATTGCTTTACCTACTGATTTTTCAGCAAGAATTGCGAGAAATACACAAATATTTATTCAGGAAGAAACCCAAATTACCAAGGCGGTAGATCCATGGGCGGGATCATATTATGTTGAATACCTCACCCAGGAAATAGCTAAAAAAGCCTGGAAACTCATCGAGGAAGTTGAGGAGCTTGGAGGTATGGCTAAGGCTATTGAAACAGGCGTTCCGAAAATGAGAATTGAAGAGTCGGCTGCCCGCTCACAAGGAAAAATCGACAGCGGAAAGCAGACAATTGTGGGTGTAAATAAATACCGGTTGGAAAAAGAAGACCCGATTGATATTTTGGAAATCGACAACTCAGCAGTTCGTACTTCACAAATCGAAAGATTGGAAAAATTACGGGGCGAACGAAATGAAAATGATGTTCAGGCTTCGTTGGCAAAAATTACAAAAGCCGCAGAAACAGGCGAAGGAAATTTATTAGCTTTGGCAATCGAAGCGGCTACAAAACGTGCATCTTTGGGAGAAATTTCAGATGCT
>JAUXCI010000270.1 GCA_030618945.1 Flavobacteriaceae bacterium | reverse complement strand
CCATAAATTATCATGAAAATCTCATAAGCTGAATCATTTCATATTCTTGATGCAAAAAAAATATATGATGCTTAACTTTTTCCTTCATTCTAATCATCGTATTTTCGCAATCTTTTAAACTGATCCAATTATGAACGAGTTATCTCATTTTTTCTATAAGCATTTCATCAACTTAGGCTTAGTTGATCTTTCGGCCAAATACCTGAACATGTTAGTGTTATTGATAATTTTAATGATAATCATTGTTATAATAGATCTGGTTATCAGGAAATTTATTTTGAATTTTTTTGTGCGATTATCGCAACGCACAAAAACAAATTTTGACAATGTTTTGGTTTCAAACAAGGTGCCGAGAAATATTGCCCATATTATCCCTTTATTGATCGCTCTAAATTATGTGCAAATTGTTTTTGTGGATTTTCAAGATATGGAAAATCTTGTTGAAAAAGGTCTGCAAGTCTTTAGTATTATATTGACCATTTGGATCATACGTAGTTTTATCAATAGCATTAAAGACTATTTAAAATCCAAGGATAGATTTAAGGACAAACCCATCAATAGTTATGCACAGGTCATGCTTATAGCGGTTTGGGCTCTTGGCTTGTTATCGGCTTTTGCTATAGTTACGGGAATTCCTTTTATAAGGTTTATTACAACTCTTGGAGCGGCGTCTGCTGTTATTCTGTTAATTTTTAAGGATACCATTATGGGATTTGTTGCTAGTCTTCAAGTATCTATTAATGATATGGTGCACAATGGTGACTGGATTACCTTTGAAAAATTTGGAGCAGATGGTGATGTGATTGAAATTAATCTTGCCACGGTCAAAGTTCAAAATTTTGATAAAACGATAACCACTATTCCTACCTATGCTTTGATCTCTGATTCATTTAAAAATTGGAGAGGTATGGAAGATTCAGGAGGCAGAAGGATAAAAAGAGCCATTATCATCAAGCAAAGTAGTATACATTACCTAAGTCAGGAAAAAGTGGACGCGCTTAAAAAAATAGAATTGATAAGTGACTACCTTGACAAGAGAGCGAAAGATGTTAACGATCACAATTTAAAAAACAAGGCTGACAAAGACTTGTTGATCAATGGTAGGAATCTGACCAATATTGGCGTGTTTAGAAAATTTGTTGAAACCTATATAGAGAATCACTCGGCTATCAACAAAGAAATGATGATCATGACCCGGCAATTGGCCCCAACAACTCAAGGTATTCCAATAGAAATTTATGCCTTCAGTAAAGACAAAAGATGGCAAAATTACGAGTATATTATGGCTGATATATTTGATCATATCATTGCCTCAGTCTCCTATTTTGATTTGGAAATATTTGAGTTACCAACAGATTTTTCAAATTTAAAGCCCTAATATAATTTGCTAGATAATTCTTATTGAATTGATAATAAAATCAGCAATATTGGTTTTCCCCTTGTTTTTAATGTTTAAGCAGGTCCTTTTCGTCGATTCCTGCTTCTTTGGCAATAGATGCCATGCTCGTACCTTTGAACCCTTTTTCTTGGAATGCAAAGATAGCAGCTTCTATCACTGCTAAATGTTTTGGGGGAAAATTGTTCATATATGTTTGTTTGTATACCTTAAATGTAAAAAAATATTCAATACACCCAAATATTTGTCAAAATTCACATGATACATGCAACAAGTTTCCCAATAATTTCATTCTTTGTTGATCAGATTATAACTATCCAATAAATATTTTGCCGAAGAATCCAAGGTATTGAAATTTCTTATCAAGATCTGGTTTTCATGAGACGAGCCCGTGATCACTTCCTTTTTTTCCAATAAGTATTGATCGTTTTCTACTGACTTAAGCTGCAAAACATATGTTTTATCATTGAGATCAATCACAGCGCTTTCAGGCAATGCCATATTCACCGTATCACTAACTACAATTTGGGCTTGAACGTACATACCTGGAAGAAATAGATTAACTGATTCCTCTTCCATGTGGACATGCACCCTTATCGTTCTGTCAATTCCGATAGATTTGCCGATAAGGTGAACTTCTCCTTCAAACATTTCCGAAGAAGATTCAGGCAGGCTAAAGAAAACTTTTTGCCCTTTTTTAATTCTAAGGGCATCTTTTTCAAATATGTTGATTTCTAAATGAATATGTTCGGTGTTGACAATTTCCATAATCACATCAGCTGGTGATACATAAGAGCCCGTATTCACATTCACATCCGTAATATCGCCCCCAATAGGCGCGTAAACGGAAGAAATTGATGAGAGCTCCCCTTTCTCAATAAGTACCGGATTCATATTCAATAACTCCAGCTTTTTTCTAAGGCTATTATATCTGATCTGGGTCTTATTAAACTCACTTTCGGCCTTTAAAAACGATTTTTTGGAAGAGATCTTTTCTTTATACATTTCGTTTTGCCTGTCATATTCTGATTGCAAATATGTAAGCTGTTCAGACGTTTCTAAATATTCCTGTTGTAATTCTAAAAACAGTATGTTCTCAATTGAAAACAAAAACTGTCCTTTTTTCACCTTATCCCCCACCAATAAGGGAGAATTTTTTATATAACCCCCAATATGGGCACTTACAATGGCTCTGTTATTAGGTGGCACATCAATAAGTCCTGTGGCTTTAATGAGCGTTGGAAAGGAAGCTTCTTTAAGTTTTCCAAAACTCAGGTTTTCATTTTCAAATTGTTTCTTGGAAACAACTATTAAGCCATCATCCAAGTTGCTGTCCACTTCCAGCTGAGTGTTGTTTGCTTCAGTATTTTCATCTGATTTAGCGCAATTAATTAAGCTAAAACCTATCAAAAGTATGAACAGTTGCTTTGCTATGTTTTTCATTAGGATGTACTTTTATAAGGTTAAATAATTTAATTTAATAACTGTTTGATTGTAAGCATTTAAGTTTTGTAAATAGTCTAAAAATATTTCGAAAGCATTTTCAATGCTCTGTATATATTGGAAAAAATTAATTTCTCCATTTTCAAAACTCATTTTTGATGTCTTAAAGATTTCTTCAGCCAAAAACTTACCTTCATCTTGATAATAAAACAGGGCTTTCTCATGCTTTTTTAACTGAGAAAAAAGTTCTGATTGTTTAGTTTCCAATTTTATTATATAGTTTTCTGCTTGTTGATCAATAATTTCCTGACCAATTTTTGAAGCCTTAATTCTCGATGCATTCCCGCTAAAAAGGATAGGGATTTTTAAGCCGATCTGGTAACCTATAAACTTTTCGTCTATTCCTGAGTTTGAGCCTTGAAAGTAATTCAAAGATATATCGGGTAACAACTTTTGTGATTCATAATTTTTTTTGGCCTGAAATACATCTTTTTTGTTTTCAAAGTATTCTACACCAGGATTCCCTTCAAGACTCACCTGATTCACTTTAAGTTTTTCCATGGGTATCTTCACTACCCTCAGGTCTTCCTCACTTTGTACTACATTCTGCAAATCAAGGCTTGTTCTTCT
>JAUXCI010000196.1 GCA_030618945.1 Flavobacteriaceae bacterium | reverse complement strand
CCAAATTCTTGACTCCAAAGTAATAGAATCTACCATTTCTGTCCACATACAGGCTTCACCTCCAAGAATATTGGCTGCTTCTTCAGGACTAAGAGGTTCAATTTTATCAAATTTGGGCAACCTAATGCCATCCGTCATATCAGATCCACCTGATCTATATCCGATCAGCTCGAGTTCGAAAAAAGATAAACTAGTTTGCCCTTTGATAGAATCTCCCTGGATCTCTAATGAAACTGTCATCTCACCGAAGTCGGTTTCATTGGAAAAATCTATTTTGTTGCCTATTTTTTGCACTTCTGAAATACCTGTGGTATTTTCATTAAAGTCCATGATTACGCCTAGGTCATCATCATTTCCAAAAGTATAAATATGCCCATCGATAATAGTTTCTCTAAAATGAATTTGAGTTTTCCAGGAGGTCCAGTTAGTACTGTCTATTTCAATATTAATGGCTCCTTTGATGACCTCCGGATCAATTTTATAATAATCACCTGCGCTTTTTTTATGATCTAAGTAATAACCGGTCGATAAAATAGCTTTGTTTCCGTTTTTAGCTGATTCCCATAATGATTTATGATTGCGCCATGATTGTACGGCAATTCCTTCAACAGGAAGATCAGGATGCTGAATTTCATCCCAACCCATCATTATTTTACCGTGTTTTTCAAGAATCTTTTGAATTTTGATATTAAAATAGGCTTGTAGTTCATGTGAATCATTAATGTCGTTCTCACTCATAAATTTTTGAATACGCTCATTTTCCTCCCAGTCTTTTGCCATTACCTCGTCTCCGCCAATATGAAAATATTCATCCGGGAAAAGTGTGGTCATTTCTCCTATGAATGCATCAAGGAAGGTGTATAATTTTGGATTGCTTACATCCATGACAGGTCTAAAAACACCTAAGGCTATGGTATCAACTTTGTATGGCCCCGGAGCGCTCCCTAATTCAGGGTATCCGACCAGCCAGCCTGTGGAATGACCAGGAATATCAAATTCAGGAATAACGCGAATGCCACGATCTGCTGCATGCTGCACTACTTCCTCAATGTCTTTTTGACTATAAAAATTGCCTTCAGAACCCATTTGATGTAGCTTGGGAAAGACTTTTGACTCTAGTCTAAACCCCTGATAGTCTGTTAAGTGCCAATGAAATACATTCATTTTTAAAGCGCCCATTGCATCCAGGTTTCTCAAAATGACGTCTTTGGGGATCCAATGTCGTGATACGTCGATCATCAACCCCCGCCATGGATAACGAGGATGATCGTCTATTTTCACTTCAGGAAGAACCCAATTCCCTTCCCTTTGTTCTAGTAATTGTAACAAGGTTTCTAAACCATAGATAATACCCGTTTCTGAGGCCGACTTTAAATTTATTTTCGAATCGCTGACATTAATTTGATATGATTCATCATCATGTAATTGAGGCAGGGTTGATTCTTTTTGGGAATGATCAATGAATAGTATGATATCACTTTGATCAGCATATACCATTCCGGTTCTTAATTCAGCTTTTTTATAAAAGCGATCAATTGCGCTTTGAAGTTTTTCAGAAGGATCATTCTTAAATTTATGTCCAAATTTAGCCCTGATTTGTAAGGACCCTTTACTCAAGCTTAATTTGGCAGGAAGTGGCATTAATTGAATGCTGGCCCTATCGGCGTCTGATATGGGTGGAGGCGTTGGTCTTAAATAGGCAAACCAAATAATTGATCCCGCTATGATGATCAAAACTATGACAACAGCAAGGATTTTTAAGAACTTTTTCATACGATCATTTTAAGTCAAAATTAATCATATTTTTTTGATCTTTTTCAATGTCAACTCTCAAAAATTTCCTTTTTTCAAGACTGATTTTGTTCAATTTTACCCTATTTTTGGGATTAAAATAATTTTAAAATATGAATGAGAACAAACCCACATTGGTGATACTAGCCGCAGGTATGGGAAGCAGGTATGGAGGATTAAAGCAGCTGGACACTTTTACACCAGAAGGAGACACCATCATTGATTTTTCCATTTATGATGCACTTCAGGCTGGCTTTGGAAAGTTCGTCTTCATCATAAGAAAGAGTATTGAAGATGAATTCAAGGCGGAAATTGAAAAAAAACTAAGCGGAAAAGCTGAAGTTGAATATGTTTTTCAGGAGCTTGATAAAGTCCCAAATAAATATAAAAATCCTGAAAGAATCAAACCGTGGGGAACCGGCCATGCCATGCTTATGGCGAAGGACTGTGTAAAAGAAAATTTCGCCATCATAAATGCGGATGACTTTTATGGTAAAGAAGCCTTTGAATCAATGGCCAAATACTTGAAAACAATTGACAAAAAGTCCTTTGACTTTAGCATGATGGCCTATTTGTTGAAAAATACAATTTCAGATCATGGTTTTGTTTCACGAGGTGAATGTAAAGTAGATGAAAAAGGATTCCTGACCGAAGTTACTGAGCGCACTCATATTGAAAAAAAAGGGGGTCATTTAGTTTTTAAGGACGAAGAGGAAAATTTGGTTCCGATAGATGAAAACACGGTAGTTTCAATGAATTTTTGGGGTTTTACGCCCAGGTGTTTTGAATTTGCTGAGTCCTTTTTTTCAGCGTTTCTCGAAGAAAATAAAGACAATTTAAAAGCGGAATATTTTATCCCATTGATCGTGAATGAGTTTATCAAAGAGAATTCAGCTAGTGTACGTGTGTTAACTTCTGAAGCCAAATGGTTTGGCGTTACCTATAAGGAAGACAAAGAATTGGTTGAAAAAGAAATTCGGCAATTAAAATATAATAAAATATATCCATCCAAGCTTTGGTAATATGGTTCTTGATCAATTAAAGGAAGTTTTCAAAAAATTCAAGGCAGGCAATCATTTTGTCTCATATACTGAATTAGCCTCAGGCCATATTAACGACACATACCTTATAAAGACCGATGACAAGTATGATTATGTATTGCAACGCATCAATAAAGGCGTTTTTAAAGACGTGCCTGGATTGATATTGAACAAGGTTAATATCAGCAGACATCTGCAACAAAAGATGATGCATTTACCTGAGACAGAACTTTTACGCAAGGTACTTTCTTTTGTCAATAGCTGTGAAGGCTCGCCTTATTTTATAGATGAAAAAGGAGACTATTGGAACTTGATGGTTTATATTGATCAAAGCAAAACCTTCGAAACTGTGCATGATGCTGAAGTGGCTTATGAAGGAGGTAAATTGTTTGGCGAATTTCTAAATTTAACAAGCGATTTTGATGCCAATAAGTTGACAGTGGTTATTCCTGAATTTCATGATATGTCCTTTCGTTATGCTCAGTTTGAAGAAGCCTTTAAAAATGCTTCGACCGAGAGGTTAGAAAAAACAAAAACATATACTGACCTTGTTGGAAATTTAAAGGAGGAAATGCACATCCTTCAACATTTGAAAGATTCAGGAGAGATCAAAATTCGTGTGACCCACAATGACACTAAGATATCCAATGCCCTTTTTGATTTAAACAACAAGGGTCTTTGTGTTATAGATACAGATACTGTAATGCCAGGCATTATTCACTATGATTTTGGTGATGCCATCAGAACCATATGTAACACTGCCCCAGAAGATGAAACCGATTTGGATCTGGTCAACTTTAATGCAATCTACTATCAGGCTTATTTAAAAGGATTTTTGGAATATACAGGTTCATCTTTGACAGATTTGGAGAGAAAATATCTGCCTTTAGGAGCCAAGACTATGATTTTTATTATGGCAATTCGCTTTTTAACAGATTACCTAAATGGTGATATCTATTATAAAACAAAATACCCTGAACATAATTTTGATCGGGCAAAAAACCAATTCAGGCTTATTCAAAGTTTTGACAAAAAAATGGGTAGCGTTATTTAGTTGAAAAGCTGTCAAAAAAGGATTCAGAGCTTAAGTGATCACTTGTGTTATCAACCTTACTAATAACAGAAAAATTATGCCAAAATTGAATTCATTTTTAAAATTTCTATTTACAACGGTTTTCTTTATTCTGTATGCCTGTAGTCCAAAAGTTGAAACGGTTAATGGATTTGTTGTTTATGGAAAAATCGATGGAATTAAAAACGGGAAAGTACTTTTAGCAAAATTAGATTTAATTACCAATGAAAGAGTTGATGTTGATTCAACCGAAGTCAACGATGGAAAATTTACTTTTAAAGGACAAATCGAAAGCCCATATTTACACACTCTTTTTTTTAATGAGAATAAAGATAAAATTCATTTCTTTTTAGAAAATAGCGAGATAAGCATTTTAGGAAATATTAAAAATATAGAAATCTCTAAAATAATTGGTTCAAGAGAAGATAGCTTGTTTCATTCATATGAAACAGAAGATATTTTCGACAGAAAAAAGGGAATGGAAATAATGCTCCAAAATCCTGACTATGCCTTTGCAGCTTTTACAGCGTATTATCAATTTCAAATCCATAATATTCAATCGGATACATTAGAAATAATAATGGATAGTTTTAACGAACCTGTAAAAAAATCACTCTATTATAAACATTTAAAAAATTTATATAAGACAATTAAAAAAGTTGCAATCTCTCAACCTGCCCCAAATTTTTCAGTTCCTGATACTACAGGAAAAATCATTAAACTTGACGATTTTAAAGGGAAGTATATTCTAATTGATTTTTGGGCTTCATGGTGCGCTCCCTGTAGAGCTGCTAATCCCAAATTAGTTGAAGTCTACAACCAGTTTTCTGACAAAAACTTTACAATTGTTGGAATCTCCATTGACAAAAGTGAAGATCGTTGGAAAAAAGCTATTGAATCTGATAATTTACCTTGGATTAACTTATCTAACTTAAAAGGCTGGGACAAAGTTTCTGAAAACTATGGAGTAAAAGCTGTCCCTCAAAATTTTCTATTAGATACAAATGGAATTATAATTGATAAAAATATTGAACCAGAGCAATTGATTAATAAACTGGAGAGCTTATTAGCTGCTAGACAAAATTGAAAATTTCTGGATTACTTGCGTGATCCAGATGGGAGCCGCTTCTGCAAACCTGTCCGCCTTTGGTGGATAAATCCTTATGACTCCGTTTTACTTCGTCATATAGTATTTTAGTTTCTACCCCTTTTGAAAGCTACTGGATTAATTTCATTGATCCAGATAAGAACCTCTTCTGCAAATAAATCCCTTATTGCTCCACTGCGTTTTG
>JAUXCI010000184.1 GCA_030618945.1 Flavobacteriaceae bacterium | reverse complement strand
ATGGCTCTCCACTTGTAATGGTCTCCGCTTAGCCAAACATCTGTAATATTCTTTACAATTTTGTTCTCAGCGATTTCCCTGGCCGACAAATGATTGTGATAATCTATGATGGGCATATTTTTGGCATAGTTGTGATACAAAACCATCGCCTCCTTGGAATTCAATAAAAACGTATCGGTAATAAAAGGCTCTTTAGTAGTTATTTTCTTCATTTGTACAAACATTTAGAAATCCCTAATTCCAAACCTCTCAATTCGGCCAAACCTCTTAATCTGCCAATTCCTGAATACCCAGGATTGGTTTTTTTATGAAGATCATCCAGCATTTGGTGTCCGTGATCAGGACGCATGGGCATTCTAAAATCCTTTCTCCCTGCGCTCACCCTTTTTCTCTGTTCCAGGATCAGGGCCTTCATCACACCAAACATATCTACGTCTCCCTCAAGATGATTGGCCTCATGAAAATTTCCCCATTCATCTCTTTGGGTACTTCTCAAATGAATAAAATGAATTTTATCCCCTAATCGTTCTGCCATTCCCGGCAGGTCATTATCGGGTCGAACCCCAAAAGATCCGGTACAAAAAGTTAAACCATTGTTAGGGCTATCAACCGCATTGAATAAATCCAGAATATCCTGTTCAGTACTAACCACACGTGGTAATCCCAAAATTGGGTATGGCGGGTCATCAGGGTGAATACACATCAAAACTCCTGCTTGCTCAGCAGCTGGAATGATCTGCTTTAAAAAGTGAAAAAGATTTTGTTTTAATGTTGCTTCTCCTACCTGATCATAGGTTTTTAATATGGCATTGAACTCTTCCAGTGTATACCCTTCTTCTGCACCCGGTAATCCCGCAATAATATTTCTGATGAGTAATTTCTTTTCTTCCTCATCCATCTTATCAAACAAAGTTTTAGCTTTTTTGAGTTGATCAGGGCTATAATTCATTTCTGCATCAGGTCTTTTCAACAGATATACTTCAAAAACTATAAAGGCCAGTGCATCAAACCGCAGTGCTCTTGAACCGTCGGCTAAACGATAATCCAGATCGGTTCGCGTCCAGTCAAGTACCGGCATAAAATTATAACAAACTGTATCTATGCCACAGCTGCCTAAATTCAATAAGGTCTGTTTATAGCTATCAATATAATTTTCCGCTTTTCCGCTATTGGTTTTAATGTCCTCATGTATTGGAACACTTTCAACTACCGACCAGCTTAGTCCGGCTGCTTCAATTATTTCTTTTCGCTTAACAATTTCCGTTATTGGCCAAACTTCTCCATTGGGTATATGATGCAAGGCCGAAACGATACCAGTAGCACCTGCTTGTTTAATATCCAAAAGAGAAACAGGGTCATTGGGTCCGTACCATCTCCAAGTTTGTTCAAGACTTATGTCCATTTTATTATGTTTTATTTAAACTCCACTAAACGCACTAAACCCACCATCAATAGGTACAACTACTCCGGTCACAAAAGAAGCTCCTTCGCTGCACAACCATTTGGTGGTTCCTACAAGATCTTCCGGCACGCCAAATCTACCCATCGGAGTTTGGCCAAGAATAGTATTTCCTCGAGGCGTTAACTTTCCTTCACTGGTAGTAAGCAAGGTTCTGTTTTGATCAGTAAGAAAAAACCCTGGCGCCAAAGCATTTACCCGAATTCCAGCTTTTGAAAAATGTACAGCAAGCCATTGTGTAAAATTGGAAACCGCTGCTTTTGCACCACTATAAGCAGGAATTTTAGTTAAAGGAGTAAAAGCATTCATCGAAGAAATGTTTAAAATACTGCAGCCCTTTTTACCCACCATATCTTTAGCAAAAACTTGTGTAGGCAACAAGGTTCCAATAAAATTCAAGTCAAATACAAATTTGATCCCATCGGCATCCAGATCGAAAAAAGTTTTAAAACCATCTTCTTCATTCGCGAGGTCCTCTTCCATTAAATGCGTGTTTGATGTTGTTCCCAAGGGATGATTTCCTCCTGCGCCATTAATAAGAATATCAATTGAACCAAGGGTTTTATTGATCTCTTTTTTTGCAATTTCCAGAGACTTTTTATCCAACACATTTGCAGCAATTCCCATTGAAATTCCCCCAAATGCATTGATCTCTTTGGATACTTTATTTGCTGCTTCCGCTCTTAGATCCAATACCGCTATTTTATGACCTTCCTTTGCCAGGGCCATAGCCAGAGTACTGCATAACACACCACCTGCTCCTGTTAAAACTATTACCTTATTCATTATCTGCATAAAATGTATTTGTTCTTATTATTTATTTTCTCAAATTTCACGAATTTTATTTGATAATTCTATTTTTACGGATACGATATTTGTAAAATTTATGAACTATAGCAATTCATAAAACTATGTCAGTTAACTTGCTTGTTTAAAAGGTGATATTTCAGACGTCGGAATTCTTGCCACTATAGGAAAGCCACACATTAGCTTTCAAAAATAATACTCTAAAATGGATTCCTAAAAACAGGAGCTAACTGAATCCTAAAATTCCATTGGGTTCCATAATCATCTGGTTTCACAATATAATACTGAGGCTCTATGGTCATTTTCCATGCCGTTCTACCCCATTTCACCGTTTTGGTGACTCCAAGCCCTATGGGCAAACTAAGTTTATTACCGTCTTCCGCTTCCCAGTTGATCGTTACATTAGGCCCCATCCCTATTGACATGGCTTTACCTTTTATTTGTTTTCTAATAACATACTGAAGATCTGTTTTGCTAACATTGTCTCTATCCTCCCTCCCTCCAACAGTATTCCAATGTTGAAAAATAAAACCAAACGTCCAATTTTCTGTAATACTGAATGCCGTAAAGGCAGGACCTATTTGATATCTGCCGCTACCTAAATATTGGGATGAAGCGGTTGGAAAGGTAAAAGTCAAACCACCACCCCAAATGAATCCATTTTTCTTATCACGTCCGTATAAAGTAAAAATCTGAAAATCTGAAAACCCCGTATCCATACCTGTTTTTTCTCCATCTTCATTAAAAGTCGGTAAAGTAATCAAAGGGAAAACCGGTCGGATCAATAACACTCTTGACTTAAATACCGGAACAGGTAGTGAAGGTTGAAAATAAAAGGCATTAGTAATTTGCATCCCAGAAATCGCATCGCCATTGTTCAAATACAAATTTTCCTGCATAATTAAAGACCAATACTTAGATAAGGGGTTCTCCAATTCACGGTTAAGTTCAGCCATTGAAGCCTCCTTCTTTCCTTGTCCTATAGCCAAGAAATGTAAAAAAAAACAAAATGTAAATAAGGTAAATTTTAAACTCATTTACTATGTTATTTATGCTGTTTCATCAGGGCAATCTATCCTTCTGTAGTATTTAAATCGGCTTCTTAGAATAATCAAGCTTATTTTTTATCAAACCATAAAAACTGATATCCGATAAGGTAAGTATCAAAGTCAGTTCCTGATCTGGTAATAAAACCGTTCGAATAAGCGGCCTTTAAAGAATGTTGTTTTTTTATTCTATAAGCAAAAGTAAGGCCATAACGATTATTATTTGTACTAGTTTTCTCTTCCCCATTGACCTTAATTAGCCCTCCATCAATTGCCCCAAATGATGCCGCAAACCATACTCCCGGTTTAAAAATATAAGTGGCGTGAAATTGCCCCTCCAACATAGGTTCTTGTTCACTCCTATTTCCTCCAAAAAAATCATCATTAACTCCAAAAAACATACCATTTAGCTGGGCTTCAAAAACAAGTTTCTTTTTTATGGTGTATGAAGCACCTATGCCCGTCTTTAAAACCCATCTATTAGCGCCAAGATTGATCAGTTTAGCAGGATTATATTGACCCAAGGGTGCTTTTATTCTAAATGCCACACCTAATTTAAACTTCTGCTGTTCTTGCTTAAAATATTCCTGTGGTTTCAAGGGTTTAACGCCAATTAGAATCATAGAAAATCTAAACATTGGATCCCCAAGGCCCGTTCTAGTGGCTGATTGAGGTACGCCTTCAACCAAGGCATTAAAATCAGCATAGGCGAAGGGAATTACAACATCTATTTTTGTCAATCGATTAAATAATTTAAAACTGCGAAAATAACCCATTACTACATTAAACATTTTAGCCTCAAGGCCTTCAACAGGTAGTGTATTGTCTAATAAAATATTGCCATGAGAGAATCCGGTTGACACTATAGCTATATTCCCTCCTATGGGTAAGGCCGACATATAGCCCGGTTCCAAATCTTGTGCATGAACTGTTGTTTGAAAAATACCCAGACCTAGGCAGGATAAGACAAAAAACAGTTTGTGGAATTTACAACGGATTGTTAGTGTATTGCGATATAGTTTATTTTTAATTTTCACTTAAGGCTCAATTATGATTTTTGCACATTAGCTCATAAAACCAGTTTGCATAATGAGAACTGAATTATTTTTTTGAACAATAAAAACCCGCAACAGAAGAAACACAAATCGCGAAATTCTTATTGCGGGCTTTTAAATAAAGGCATTTATCAGGCCTAAATACTATTTCGCTAATCTACTTTTTCTCAAGTGCTATTGCAATAGCCTCTGCATAAGTAAGAATAAGCACCTGGCCTATACGTAGTTCGGTCATTAACTGTTCATCTTCCATAGAAATCGAAACAAAATTACCACCTGGCCCTTTAACAGTTGCAATCATAGATGGTCTATTAAGCGCTTCAATGGTAACCACAGCTTTAACTACAGCCCCTACAACTGCAGCAGGATCCATTCCTTCAGGAGCTTTTCCCCCTTCTGCCATCATCTGCAATGGTTCTGCCACTTCCTCAGCGGTTGGAGCCCTAAATTCAGCTTTCAAATAAGTGTAGAATTCAAATTTTAATACATCGTCTACAGCGATTTCATCAAATCTTTCTATTGCCTCACTGGCCGTTAAAGTTACCAAACCTCCATCTGTGCCCATAAGGGTAACTTCTCTGGTTTCCGGGTTAATAGCAGTAACTGTACCTTGCATTTCTACCTGATCCCATTTCTCTCTGTCAGGTCTTGTTGCTTCCTTGTCCTGGCCATAAATATTGATCGATACAAAGGCAAGAGCCATAAACATAATGGCGTAAATTTTTGGTGTTTTCATTTCAATTATTTTTATAAAGTTTAGTATTGATTAATTGGTATCAAAGATAGGATATAAATTCCTATTTGCTTTGATATCAGCTTGTGAAAATGAGCAGTCTCTTTAATTATCCTTAGCTACCAAAAGCCCAGAAAGTTCAAACATCCTCATCAAAGGCAATTGACTTTTGTCAAAAAAAATAGTATATACCACTAGGTTCAAGGACTATGTTTTCTTCCTGTTTT
>JAUXCI010000188.1 GCA_030618945.1 Flavobacteriaceae bacterium | reverse complement strand
CATCACTCCAAGTATTGATACTGGAGTTTGCGCAAATTCCTTAAGAAAGTTCAATGAAACTGCCGCAGGTCTGGAAAATACAGTTGTACTTAATGTGTCAAAAGATCTTCCTTTCGCTCATGGTCGCTTTTGTGCTGCCGAGGGAATTGAGAATGTGATTACTTTATCTGATTTTGCCAGAGGAAAATTCGGGGAAAGATACGGGGCAACAATTAAAAATGGACCTATGAAAGGGCTCTTGTCCAGGGCTGTTGTTGTAGTAAATGAAGATGGAATTGTAACTTATAATGAACAAGTTCCAGAGATAGGGCAAGAACCTAATTACGAAGCTGCTTTAGAAGCCTTGAAATAAGAATGGCTGAATAAATAAGTTATTATATTCAGTTAGTTTGGCTATGAATAATCAGGATTTGGGTTTTTTTAAAGGTAGATTTAGAAGTCTAAAATTTGCCATCAGAGGTACTTGGCTTTTGATCACTACAGAACACAGTATCATGGTGCAGGTATTTATTGGAATTTCGGTTTCAATATTGGGATGGATACTTGATATTTCTAGCTTAGAATGGATTTTACAGATTTTCGCTATCGGAATGGTTCTGGTAGCGGAATCTTTAAATACTGCCATTGAAAAATTATGTGATTTCATCCATCCTGATTACCATAAAAAAATTGGGTTTATCAAAGATATTTCAGCTGGTGGGGTTACGTTTGCGGCCATTTGTGCCATCCTTATTGGGATGATCATATACCTTCCTAAAATCGTGTGAATTTCATATTTTTTCGAATCGGATTCGGAGGTTTGAATCCGAATTTATTTGTGTATTTTTGTGACCTATGTCGAAAAGGAAAAAACCAGTTTCCAAAAATAAGAAAAAAGTAAAAAGACCGAATCGTGTTGTGGGCTTTGTGAAAAACCAGCAAACTCATTTGGTTTTTGGTGTGTTTATATTTACCTCATCCATTTTTTTATTGATTTCTTTTTATTCCTTTCTCATGCATTGGAAGGAAGATCAAAGCATTCTTAATAATTTCTCTGATAAGTCGTTTGCTGCGAATAATCTTTTGGGAAAATTGGGTGCGAACTTAAGCGATTTTTTTGTCTTTGACGGTTTTGGATTGGCTACTTTTTTATTTCCAATTCTATTATTTTTTACGGGTTTATATATAATTTTAAATATTCCCGTCAAACAATTATTCAAGGCCTGGATCAATGCATTATTGATCATGATATGGTTGTCGATTGGATTGGCCTATTTTGTGCCTGAATATCCGTTACTAGGAGGTAAGGTGGGCTTTGAAATTAATGAATTCGCTCAAATATATATTGGGAGTATCGGGGTCTTGCTATTTTTAATCATAAGCTTTTTGGTTTTTGCCATAGCCAAATTTAAGATTACACCTGCAAAAATTAAGTCAGTGATCCCAAAGGCTAAACCGAGAGTTAAAAACAAACGTTTGTTTGAAGATGATACTACTGATGAAGGTTTTATTTCCAACACAGCTATTGAAGGTGCTGAAGAAGAAATTGAATTAGAGCTGGATTCGTTCGAAACCATCACTACTATCAAGAAAGAAGAGAAACTAATAAACCATGAACCTGATAGTACTTTAGTAAACGAAGAGCCTAAAAGTGAAATTTCTCAGGAAGAGGACCTGAAAATTATAGTTGAGACTCCTGTTTTTGAAGAACATACCATTAAAAATTTGTCAAATACACTGGTTCAAGATTTTGGTGAGTTTGATCCAAAGCTTGAACTTTCCAAATACAGGTATCCTGAATTAAATTTATTGAAAGATTATACCAATGAGAATATCAATATCAATAAAATTGAGCTTGAGAATAATAAAAACAGAATAGTTGAGACACTTAACAATTATAGTATAGGAATTGCAAGTATCAAGGCAACCATTGGACCAACTGTAACACTATATGAAATAGTACCCGATAAAGGCGTAAGAATTTCCAAAATCAAAAATCTGGAAGACGATATTGCTTTGTCTTTATCCGCTTTAGGGATTAGAATAATCGCACCAATTCCAGGCAGAGGAACGATTGGAATTGAGGTTCCGAACAAAAAACCATCTATTGTATCCATGAAATCGGTGCTGTCATCTCTAAGATTTCAAAACACAAGAATGGACTTGCCAATTGCTTTGGGTAAAACAATTTCAAATGAAACCTTTGTTGTGGATTTAACTAAGATGCCCCATTTATTGATGGCAGGAGCTACCGGGCAAGGTAAATCAGTTGGACTTAATGCTGTTTTATCATCCTTGCTTTATAAAAAACACCCAGCAGAGGTCAAGTTTGTTTTGGTTGACCCGAAAAAAGTTGAACTCACCTTGTTCAATAAAATTGAAAGACATTACCTGGCAAAGTTACCAGATACTGAAGAAGCGATCATCACAGATACGACAATGGTTATCAATACCTTAAATTCTTTATGTATCGAAATGGATAATAGGTATGATTTGCTTAAAAATGCCTATGTAAGGAATATTAAAGAATACAATGCAAAATTTATTGCAAGAAAGTTGAATCCTGAAAATGGTCATAAATATTTGCCCTATATTGTGTTGGTTATCGATGAATTTGCTGACTTGATCATGACGGCTGGGAAAGAAATTGAAACACCTATTGCTAGGCTGGCTCAACTTGCAAGGGCCATTGGAATTCATTTAATCGTGGCAACGCAAAGACCATCTGTAAATGTAATAACCGGAATTATCAAGGCTAACTTCCCTGTAAGAGTGGCTTTTAGAGTTACGTCCAAGATTGATTCAAGAACAATTTTAGATTTTCAAGGAGCTGACCAACTTATTGGTAAAGGGGATATGCTTATTTCGGATGGTAATGCACTCACTCGATTGCAATGTGCATTTATCGATACGCCGGAGGTTGAAAGAGTTACTGATTTTATAGGTTCGCAAAAGGCTTATCCAATTGCTTATCAATTGCCTGAGTATGTTGGCGAGGAAAGTGGCACGAGTGTTGAAGTAGATATTGACAGTAGAGACTCCCTATTTGAGGAAGCTGCAAAATTAGTGGTTACTACCCAGCAAGGATCGGCTTCTTTACTGCAGCGAAAATTGAAACTGGGTTATAACAGGGCAGGGAGAATTATTGATCAATTAGAAGCTGCTAATATAGTAGGTAATTTTGAAGGAAGTAAGGCCAGACAGGTTTTAGTGACTGATTTGGCTTCGCTTCAACAATTATTTAATGATGAAAAAATGTAAATTAAGAATGAGATTGTTTTTAAGTATTTTTATTGGATTTTTATTTTTCGGTTGTGGCTGGGCGCAAAACAGCGTAGCAGCTAAAGGCTTATTGGATAAAACTTCAACTACAATGGCTGCATATAGTAATCTTTCAATGGATTTTGACTATGCCCTCGATAATCAGGCAGAGGATGTAAAACAGGAAATGTCGGGCGATTTGATATTGGAGGGAGATAAATATGTCGTTAATCTGTTTGGTACCAAACAGATTTTTGATGGCGCAATAACTTACACTATTATTCCTGAAAATGAGGAGGTTAACATTTCTGAAGCAGATATTGATGATGACAATGCGTTTACACCCTCTAAATTCTATTCTTTTTATAAATCAGGATATACCTTTACAATGGGTGACTTAAAAAGCATCAATGGGAAAAATGTTCAATTTGTTAATTTAACGCCAATTGATTCAGAATCTGAAGTTAGGATAATCTTTGTTGGAATAGATATGAAAACTAACCATATATATCAAATTATTGAAGTGGGCACTAATGAAACACGTACCATTTTAACAGCAAGTAACATCAAAACAAACCAGAAAATTGATGCAAACATTTTTTCGTTTGACGAAAAGAAATATGTAGAATTAGACTATATGATCAATAAATAATAGAATCAACTATTTTTGAAATTATGCCGAATGAAGATCTTAAATAAATATATACTTAAGAGTTTTCTTGCGCCATTTTTAGCTACTTTTTTCATTATCCTGTTTGTACTTATCATGCAGGCTTTGTGGCTGCAGTTTGATAAAATCGCGGGAAAAGGCATAAGCCTGGTAATTATACTCAAATTCCTGGCTTATATGTCACTAATGATGATGCCAACTGCCTTGCCTATAGCCATCCTTTTATCCTCTATTATGACCTTGGGTAATATGGCGGAAAATTATGAATTTGCCGCTGTAAAATCAGCAGGAATATCGCTTCAACGATTTATTAGACCACTTGTCGCTCTTATGTTGGTGCTAAGTTTTGGTAATTTTTTGTTTTTAAATTATGTGTTTCCCTTTGCCTCATTAAAGTCAAAGAACCTTATTTATAACATGAAAATGAAGGAGCCTGGCCTTGCGCTTGTTCCTGGAACTTTTAATACAGAAATTCCAAATTTCAGTATTAAGTTCGACGAGAAGTATGGAGAGGATGAAAACCTGTTGAAAAACGTTTTGATATATGATTTAAAGTCAAATACCTTTAACAATAAAGTGATAACGGCAAAAAGAGGAGAAATTGTTTCTGAAGAAGGAAGTCGTTATTTGACGCTTGTACTTGAAGATGGTTATTATGCAGAAGATTTAATTCCTAATAAAACTACCAATGAGACGCGTAAAAGGGCAGCTTTTACTAAGGCTCATTTTGATAAATACGAGGTGAATATAGATGTGTCAACTATTGGTAATTTTGATCCTGATGATGTAAAGTATAAAACAGGAAAGGAAATGTTAAGTTTAAAGCAACTTAATTTTTATATAGATTCTTTAGAGGGTCCTTACCATGACTTTGTAAGCAATCGAGCAAAAAGAGTTTATAAAATTTTGAAGGCAAATAAACTCACTAAGGATACGGTCAAAGACATGACTTTGGAGGCGGATATCTTTGATAATTTTAGTAAAAAAAGCAGGAGATTGATTGTGGATAATGCTTATATAGCGGCTCAGGGGAATATAGAAAATTTAAAAAATTTTAAAAACACATTGAAAGGTAAACAAAAGGTCATCAATGGATATAGTGTTGAATTTCATAAAAGAATAGCCTTTTCAATAGCTTGTCTGGTCTTGTTTTTTGTGGGTAGCCCTTTGGGTTCCATCATTCGAAAAGGAGGATTTGGATTACCTATGATCATGGCCATTGTAATTTTTGTGATCTACTTTTTTATTTCAACGCTTGGAAAGAATATGGCGGAGTCAAATAAAGTATCACCTTTTTTTGGCGGATGGCTGGCAACTTTTGTATTATTACCCTTTAGTATTTTTCTTATGATCAGAGCTACTAAGGAAAAGGGTCTATTTAATTTGGAT
>JAUXCI010000273.1 GCA_030618945.1 Flavobacteriaceae bacterium | reverse complement strand
TTAGGCTTTAGGGTTTGGGTGGCTATCACTTCTTGACTTGAATTTTGGTCTTGAATAAAAAGTAACTTGTAATATTCACCCGCTGCCCAGTCATCTATATAATTATCGTAGTATTTACTTCCAGGGTTTCCTGATTGTCCTCCAGGATAAATACCTAATGCAGTAGGTGGTGAAGTCATCTCAACGATCATTCTCCACGAAGGCCCATGATTCTTTTTTGCTGCATTGACCGTGCTTCCATCCCCGCCAATAGGAAGGTTGAATCTCGAAAAAGCAGGCAAGGCTTGTAATAAATGTCCAACATAAGTTGCTTTATAAGCAGCCCAATTATAATCGCCATTCTTGGCTTTCCAAGCTGTTATGTCTTTTGCTACTTCTCTAAAACTAATGAGAAATAAATCATGACTGCTTTCTTTTTCTGGTGTACTTATAACATCCATAAAAGCATCATCAGGCCTATTTTTTAACATATAAATGGTTTGATAGCTAAAAGGTTTAGCCAAAGCTAAATCCTTAACATCGAATTCATCCCAGGTTAAATGGAATAATTTTAGCCACCAATTTGTCCAAATACTCGGTGCCATTTGATCAATATCACTGTAAAAATCCCATGATTTAATTATTTTTAAAAGGGCGAGTTCTTCAGTAGTAAGGCTTGAAGTATCCATGTTTGCGAACATATAGGGCAATAGTTCAGAAGCCTTCAGATTATAAGTATTATTTTGAAGATCCTTAAAATCCTGAATATTGAATGTATCCTTGGAATTGAAAAAATCATTGATCACTCTATTTCTATAGGTTTCGTACTGATCATTAAGAATATAAAATGGATAGGATTCATCAACGGGATGCTGATTGGCAGAACTCACGAAACCACGCTCCGGATTTTTAACATGAGCATTGTATGCTTGTGGTATAAAACTTTGCCAATCATGATCCGGATTACTGCCATCCAACAAAAATTTTCCCTGACCATTCCATTTATTTGGGAATAGCCCTTGTGTCCATATTGCAATATCACCTTCTGTAGAGGCGAAGACAAAATTCTGGGCTGGTGCTACAAAGTGTTTTAATGCATTTTCATAATCTTGATAATTTTTGCTTTTATTAAGTTCTAAGAAGGTGCCTTGGGTATTACCTCCAATGTGCCCGACCCATTTCATTGCATAGCCTTCTTTTTGTCCATTTCCCATAAAATTGTGATCATAGGTTACTGGGCCGTGATGCGTATAGATCACGGAGTCTAAATAGGTTTTTTGACCCCTTATTTTAATTTCTTCAACACGAACTGAAGCATTCTTCCAGGTACCATTAAACTTATATTGAGTTCTGTTTTTATTTTTAAAATCAATTTTATACCAGTCTAAAACATCTCTCCTGGCATTGGTTACTCCCCATGCTATATGATTATTAAAACCAGAAATAACGCCTAAAGCACCAGGTAGCGTTGCGCCAAAAGAATTATGCTCTGGTGTTGCCAGTTGCATTGCAAACCAGATAGAGGGTAAATTAAGTGCTAGATGTGGGTCATTGGCTAAAATAGGGTTTTCAGAATATGATCTATTTCCTGAAATTGCCCAATTATTACTCCCATTATCAGGGTTTGGTTTAGCTATGGTTTCCGCAATAGAATCGAGTGGAAGCTCACTTTGGGGAGATTTGGTCATTTCTACATCAATATAACTCCAATCTGTTTCTTTTGGAGTCACAGGATCGTTAATGTCATAAAAATCAGGATATAACAAATCAAATCGTTCCTTCCCAAATTTACGTAAAGCATTTGTGTGTTCCAGATCAGAATCACCCCCTGCCAGATTATTAGTCATATACATTAAAAGCAGTGCTGTTTTATCAATGGACCAAAGTTCCGGGGAATAATCTAATAGTTTGTATTCAACCGGGTAGTCAGTCACTTCTAATTGATCGATATATGCATTTACACCATCTCTATAGGCTTCGAGGAATTCCAAAAGTTCAGGGTTTTCTTTCACTTTGTCAATCATGTTTTCAGCACCGAAAACCATACCTTGTCTTCGTCGTCGCCGATCATAGTCCAAAGCACTTGCGCCAAATATTTCAGATAAACGGCCAGCAGCTGCAAAAGTTTGAAATTCCATTTGCCATAACCTGTGTTTTGCAGTGATATAGCCTTGGGCTCTATATAAATCAGTTTCATTTTGGGCAAATACATGTGGAATAAGCTGTTCATCATAATGCACGGTTACTTCGCCTGAAAGACCACTGATTTGAATATTTCCAGTTAAAGACTCGTTTTGTTCATTCTGCCATACGCCATGGGCCGGGTCTAAAAACTTTCCAATAGGAGGGATGGAACCAAATTTTGTGTTTAGACCATAAAAAGCTGCAATGGCTAACACAAATGAAAATGTAAACTTGAAATACTTCATAAGAACTAAAGTTTGAATGGTTAAATTACAATTTAAATCTGAAACAAATTATTCGTATTTCTAAGTAATTTACTATAGCAGCTTAAAAATATTTTTCTACTTATGTGTTTGCTTTACAGCGGCTCCATAAGCATCTACGATTTCTGAAGTTTGTCTTGTAAGAATACTTTCATTTATTGCAAATTTCACAAGCCCATCTTTATTGGCCCGTCTCAAACGAATATTGTATTCATCATATAAAACGGAGGCAAGTTCTTTTGGATTAATTGCTTTCGACAATTTTAAATCATAAATATTAGTGCCACCTTTTAAATTGCTCCAGCTTATTCTTCGTCATCTAAATTATTTTTTTTATCAAATTAAAATATTTGAAGGGGACATATTTCAGAGGAAGATCAAGCCAGGTAGGTGTATGAACAATGCCTCTTCTGTTGCTGAACACTAAAAAGCTCTCTTTTCCGTGGTAATTCCCCATTCCACTATTTCCAACCCCTCCAAAAGGTAAATTGTGGTTGGCAATATGGACCAGTGTATCATTAATGCAGGCACCACCCGATGTTGTTTTTCCAAAAACATCTTTTGCTTTCTTGTTATTCCCAAAATAGTAAAAAGCTAAGGGCTTTTCATTTTTGTTAATGTAAATGATGGTTTCATCAATATGTTCAAAAGTCATAACAGGTAAAATAGGACCGAAGATTTCTTCTTGCATCACTGCATAATCTGCTTGCACATCATCTATAATTGTTGGCGCAATAAATCTTTCTGTTTTATCTACTTCACCACCTGTATGAATCTTTCCTTGATTTAGGAGGCCTTCCAATCTTGTTAAAGCAGTTTCATTTACTATACGCGGGTAAAAACGGCTGTTTTTAATATCATTACCATACATCTCAATAAAGTTTCTGGCAATTTTATCTAATAACTCATCCTTAATGGAACGGTGCGCAAAAAGATAATCAGGCGCAATACAGGTTTGTCC
>JAUXCI010000231.1 GCA_030618945.1 Flavobacteriaceae bacterium | reverse complement strand
TCAATAAATGAAGGGAAGGTAGGAGGATGGTCAAGTGTAATTAGAAGAAAAGCCAGGTCAATATTGGCGGCTATTATATGAGTTTGCTTAGAAAGATTGACAGATTTTCTAACAATATAATTTTTCCTATCGTGAATATTGCTAATTATTCCTGAATCTGAATTCTTTTCCAACTCAAAATCGACATGATCACCCACAGTTATCGGGCTTGTACTTTTAATTCCTTTTATTCTAAACTTACCTTTTATACGACACTGGTACTGCTCATGGGTAGCAGTCCTTACCCAATACCAACTCCCCGTTGATTTTATAATAACACCCGTCATAAATCTGTTTATGTTCCCTAAAAAAAACTAAGACCGTCTATCATAAAACGGTCTTAGGTCTATACTTCATTTACAATTCTTAATTCTCCATAGGTAAGGTAGTGTAGTCTTCGGCATATCCCAGCATTTGTGCTGAGAAACTTTCGGGTTGCTGCACTTCAATGTCAGTAATATTGCCATCCACATCAACTACAGGAGCCAAAACAGGATTGATAAATCCTGAATAAGGTGCTGATTTAAACTGGCTGTTTCTCTGTAAAACTTCCTTGTGTAATTCCTGATTAACTTTTACACCGTATGATTCTACAAGTTTTTTTCCAGCTTCAAAATCACCTTCTGATTTTATTCTTTGGATTTCCCTTAAAAGATCACCAAATAAAGTTCTCAATTTGTCATAATCGTTTATTTTAAAGTAGGACTTACCATTTACCTTTACCAATTCTATAACGTTTTCTGAAGCTCCTTTTTCCATGGCCCAGGCGGCAACCAACTGTCTGTTTCTCATATGAGCTTCTTCAATATCATCTCCCAGGTTTAATCTGATCAACTGAGTAATCAGTCCGTTTCTGATATAACCGTCAAAAGCGGTTTTACCTACCGCCTTGGCATCAGGGGAAATACCAATTTCCACCAACTTAGCATCAGGTAAATAATACAAGCCCACAAGATCAGCTCGGGCTTCTTCTAGCGTAGAAGCGTAGTTTTTTAAAGTTTCTTTCGGCGTGCCCACTCCTTGGTCTATTTGCCCACTTGCATGCCCTATAACTTCGTGTAAGGCGGTGTGTAATTTATCAGTCAGTTGACCGTATTCTTCTTCGTGTTTTATTTCATCTTCGTCGTAAGCAAACTCTTTTAATCGGCCACTGCTTCCAGCGTTATTGTAGGCATGAATGATGTTGCCCAGTGATACTGATTTGGACCCGTGCTGTTCTCTAATCCAGTTATTATTTGGAAGATTGATGCCAATTGGTGTGGAAGGAGATGAATCTCCGGCTTCACTGGCAACGTTTACGGTTTTGTACGATATGCCAACAACATTCTTCTTTTTATGAGCTGGCTCCAGAGGAGAATTATCTTCAAACCACTGCGCATTATTAGCAAGAGCAGCCATCTTTTGGGACATTTCAAAATCTTTTATTTGCACTACTGATTCATAAGAGCCTTTATATCCTTTTGGGTCATTATAAACCTCAATAAATCCATTAATATAGTCTATGTCTCCCTCAGTAGATTTGGCCCAAACGATATTGTAATCATCCCATACTTTAAGGTCTCCGGTCTGGTAATATTTGATTAAGAGTTCAAGTCCTTTCGCCTGAGTCTCATTTTCAGTGACTTCTTTTGCTTTTTCCAGCCAATAAATGATCTGGTCAATTGAAGCACCATACAAACCACCACTTTTGTATACTTTTTCAACTACTTGCCCATTTTCTTTAACCAACCTTGAATTGAGACCTTTTTCGATGGGTTGATTTTTATCAACCTTAAGTTGTTCATAATACTTATCCACATCGGCTTCGATAATATCAGGCGCGTAGAAATTAATGGCAGATCCTTTGATCAATCCTTTTTCAGGATTTAAATTTACCTTTTTGCCATCTTTTTCACTAAAAATCACCTCTAGAGCTTCTCCTTCAAGTGCTGTCCCGGTTTCTTTTAACAGAGAAGTCAGGTATTCTTTAGGAAATTCCGGAATAAATTTATCATTGGAATAATGATGGTGAATGCCATTGGCAAACCAAATTCGTTTTAAATAAGTTTCAAAATTTCTCCAATTGTCTGAAGTTTTGTCGCCTTCGAATTTTTTATAAACTCCTTCAAGTGCTCGTCTGATCTTTAAATTATACCGATAATTTTGATCATACATGATATCTCTTCCTGCCAATCCTGCCTGACTAAGATAGTATACATATTTTTTTTGTTTGAGACTAAGTTGTTCAAAACCAGGAACCTGATATCGCAATATTTTGATATCTGCAAATTCTTCCGATAAATATTTAAATTTTGCTTTTTGAGCGGTTGTTTTTTGAATTGCTTCTGACTTTTCTTGTTTTTCCTGACAGGCAAAAAGAATGCTCGCCATTAACAATAGGCTTATTATATATTTGAATTTCATATTGAAAATATTTGTTTATTGATGTGTCAAATTTAGCTAAAACAGGAGGTTTTACCAAACATAATAGGCAGATTAAAAAGCTCATATTTAATTATTTAAGATTTAATGATTAAATTTGGAACCTGTATTGACTAAACCTGATTTCTATGAAATTTTTAAAGTATACTTTTCTTTTTTTGATGATTATAACCGTTGTGTTGGCCATTTATCTGGGCACCCTAGACGGTAAGTATGATGTTAGAAGAACCAGGTCAATTAAGGCCGATCCGGTTGTGGTGTTTAATGATCTCAATGATTATAAAAATTGGAAGGATTGGGGACCTTGGTTTGAAAAGGATTCAACTTTACGTGTGCAATATGAGGATAATACGATAGGTGAAGGAGCAGCTTATAGTTGGACTTCTGAAATAGAAGGAGGAGGTAAAATGAGAACCATATCGGTAGATCCGCCTAATAGCATTAAGCAGGAGATCTTTTTTGAAACTCCGTTTGGAGAAATGAGGTCGGAAGTGTATTGGACCTTAGAACAAACTGAAGGAGGTACTGATTTAACCTGGGGTATCAAAGGAGAGTTGCCATTTCTAAGTCGGTTTATGGCGAGTGGTATGGAGGAACAAATGGGGCCAATGGAAGAAAGAGGTCTGGAGCTTTTCAATGAGAATATACAAAAGAAACTGACAATTTTTAGTATTGAGCATGAAGGTATTGTTGATTACAGCGGAGGATTCTATCTGTATTTGACTGCTTCAACTAAGATAGATGAAATGGATCCATTATTTCAGGAAATGATGTTGCAGCTTGACAATTATGTAGCATCCAATGCTATTCGTTTAATGGGTAGTCCTTTTACCATATACCATAAATACGACCCAGAAAATGGTACCGCTATGTTTTCTGTAGCCTATCCCATTTCAGAACGAATAATTACTGAAAAAGGGTCTAAGGTTCTTACAGGTTTTATGGAAAGAGGAAAATACTTTAAGACCGTTTTAAAAGGATCGTATCAAAATTCTGCAGAAGCATGGGAGAAAGCCTATAGCGAAGCAGGTAATTTAACAGATTTCAGGATGTTAGATACAGGGGAGCCTTTTGAGGTCTATGTCAATAATTTGGGCAATACAAAAAACCCAGCTGAATTGGTCACTGAAATATACTTACCTGTTACCAATGATGTAATGAAATAATGAAATATTGAATCAGTGAAATATTCAATATGGAAATGCTACAATGCTGAAATGTTAATGCCTAAATTAATCTCATTAAATCATTATCTCATTAAATCATTATCTCATTAAACCTGAAGCAGCTGGAAACATGGTCATTGACCATTCCAATGGCTTGCATAAATGCATATATAACAGTAGTGCCAACAAACTTGAAGCCTCGCTTTTTTAGGTCTTTTGAAATTTTAGTTGAAAGGTCAGTGTTTGCGGGGATTTCATTAAGATCTGCTCTTTGGTTAATGATGGGCTCATTGTTTGTAAAATTCCATATATAGTTTGAAAAAGAACCGTATTCTTTTTGAATTTCGATAAAAGCCGTGGCATTACTGATAGTGGCCCTGACCTTTAGTTTATTTCTGATGATTCCCTGATCGAGAATCAATTCATCATATTTTTGTTCATTATAAGCAGCAATCTTCAAATAGTCAAAATGGTCAAAGGCTTTTCTGAAATTTTCTCTTTTTCGCAATACCGTAATCCAACTCAGGCCAGCCTGGAAGGTTTCAAGAACCAAAAATTCAAATAAAATAGCATCTTCATAGACGGGAACTCCCCATTCTTGATCATGATAGGCCATATAGAGTGGATCTGTTCCACACCAGGTACATCTCGTTTTATTCATCAGCTTATATTAAAAAGTAAAGACCTAAGTTAATCTGTTTTTCGTTAATATTTTAAATCGAACT
>JAUXCI010000267.1 GCA_030618945.1 Flavobacteriaceae bacterium | reverse complement strand
GTTGTTGCTTGAAAGATATAAAGACATAATGAAAAATTTAAACCTGGTTCCATGCGAGAAGCTTATCAATACCCTTGATACAATTATTATCACAAGTACACTCGAAAGAATGGTTATTGAACGATTTGAGGATAAACAACGCTATATAAAAGCGTTGCTGGATTTTACAGGAAATGATTGGGAAGAGGTGTTTTACGTTTTATTGGCAAAAAATTTTGGTTTTAGGTTAAATGCTCTCCCTTTTGAAATGCTGGCTAAATCAACACCATATAAACTGCTGTTAAAGCACCGAAATAGTTTGTTTCAGATCGAAGCTTTGTTATTTGGTCAGGCCGGTTTGTTAAATAATGATTGTAAGGATGCATATCCAACCAAACTCAAGCTTGAATATCTATTTCTTCAAAAAAAATACAACCTTGTACCTATTGAAACTCACTTATGGAAATTATTACGGTTGCGGCCGGCTAACTTTCCACATATTAGAATTTCTCAATTTGCTAATCTGACCAGGTACAATACAAATTTATTTTCTAAAATTATCAATGCATTGGAATTAATAGATATTAGGCCTTTGTTTGAACTTATGGCCTCTGATTACTGGAAAACACATTTTTTGTTTGATAAACCTTCACCAAGAAGAAAAAAATCAATAGGCCGGCGGTCGGTTGACCTTATTCTGATCAATACTGTTATCCCTCTTATCTTTTCGTATGGATCAATACGAAATAATCCTGAAATAGTTGAAAGAGCTATCGGGTTTTTGAATGAGGTAAAAGGTGAACAGAACAAAATTATCAGAGTCTGGAAAGAAATCGGCCTGCAAACAGATACAGCTTTCCATACCCAGGCCCTGCTCCAGTTAAAAGAAATGTACTGCGATCAAAAAAAATGTTTGCAATGTAGAATTGGGACAACATTGTTTAATAATATTTAGCCTTAGTAAATTTGAAGTTGAATATCTCTGATTAAATGATTAATATTGCAGTAATAATTCTATAGAAAAGATTCGCCATTTGAAAGAAACAACCTTTAAAAAAGTACAAAAACGATACCCCTTCCTGCTGATATTGTTTGTGTTTGCCTTTGGTGTTACAGGATATGAAATCATTGAGGATTTTTCGTTTTTCGACTCTTTGTATATGACTGTTATTACGCTTTCTACCGTTGGATTCAGGGAAGTCAAAGAACTTTCTGACGGGGGAAAGATTTTTACGATTATTCTAATCTTTACCAGCCTTGGTGTTTTTGCCTACGCTATCTCTTCTTTGACAGGTTCTTTTATCGAGGGGCAGTTAAATAAACTATTAAGGGGCTATATTAAAAAATCAGACATGAAAAAAATGAAAGATCATGTAGTTATATGCGGATATGGCCGTAACGGAATGCAAGCAGCCAGTGAATTGCTGGCACATCAAACCATATGCGTTATTATAGATTCTGATAAGGAGAAAATTGAATCCTTACAGGAAAATGAGAACCTGATTTTTATTGTTGGTGATGCTACAAATGATGAGGTGTTGATTAAAGCCGGGATTGAAAAAGCCAGGGCGTTGATAACAACCCTGCCTTTAGACACGGATAACGTTTTTGTTGTGTTGTCAGCAAGAGACTTAAATCCTTCATTATCAATTATTAGTAGAGCGTCAAATGAAAGCTCAGAAAAGAAATTACATATGGCAGGTGTAGATAATGTGGTTATGCCTGAAAAAGTTGGTGGGGCGTACATGGCAAAACTTGTTTCCAGGCCTGATGTTCTCGAGTTCCTCGGACACATTTCTGTCCAGAGTGTCGACCCAACAAACCTCGATGAAGTATTTTGTGACAATATGCCTAAGGCGTTTTGTGATCAGACAATTGATAAAATTGAAATCAGAAAAAAATGCGGTGTAAATATAATCGGAATTAAAACTTCAGACGGGCAGTTTGTGCTAAATCCACCACCTGATACTGTGGTGCAACCTAATACTAAACTTTTTGTCCTTGGAACACCAGAGCAGATTAGCAAGCTGAGAGATATAATGAGGGATACAAATCGTTAACATCAACGAGAGTAGTTATTACGAAAATCGTCTCCTGAAATCATCCATTGCTGTGTCGGAAGCAAATACAACAATAACATCTCCTCTCTTTAAATAGGTCTCTCCATGGGGAACCACCATTTTATTGCCTCTTCTGATAAGCATAAGAAAACCCTCTTCATGAAAAGGGATCTCCTTAACTTGCAACCCATCAAGGTCAGGGTTTGTTATTGTGATCTCTTCAACATTGAAATTATCAAACGTTTCAACCAAAGCATGATAGGTGGTTGGTCTGATAATAAGATTTTCGATGGTTGTGGCAAGGGTTCTGGTTACATCTATGAGTTCTACGTTCAATCTTTTTAGATTGTCATTTATTGCTTCAGTTGATGATACAGTGATGACATTTTCATGCCCAAGATCCTTTTTTAGCATTCTGGCAACTTCAAGATTTTCCTCCTTGGTGGCAGTTTCAATAACAACATAATTCGAGGGAGAGAGATCTAACAAATCGAAAATTGAAGGATCTTTGCCATTGCCGTGAATCACGGTGATCCCTTTTGATTTGATATCCTCATAGCGATTTTTATCTTTCTCAATTATAACAGCCGATTTTCCATGCATTTGCATACGGCGGGCTAATAGAACTCCAGTGCTGCTACCTCCCACAATAATCGTTTTATCTCCCTTGAACTTACACCTTGGGGTTAAACAATTATAAAGCAATGGAGAAAGTGTACAGGTAACTACTGCCATAATGATGAAACCGGCATTTACACTGGGTGAAATGATCCCAAGATTAAGTCCGATTTGAGAGGCCGCAATAATAAGACTAAGCCTTGAGGCCATGAGAAATCCTCCGCTTAAGGCTGTTCTCTTTCCAAATAACCTTACCCACAAAAAAGCCGGAATTAGCTTGATAGCATACAATATTACGAATAGTGATCCAAGATAGAGAAACAATGTGCTGTCGAAATCATTCAAAGAAGCCGTATCAAAGTTAACTCCAACCATTATGAAAAAAATGGGTATAAAGAAACCATACCCCATCCCGTCAAGTTTTAATAATATCAGTGAACGCTCTTTGTGGAGGAAGAATGACAACAGCAAACCTCCAAGAAAAGCACCCAATAACATCACTTCTTCACCAATCAATTGTGCAAGGGCAACAAAAAGAATGATAACGACCATAGCTCCACGTATAGTAATTTGAGATGCTGCATGCTCAAGCTCGAATAAAAGCCTTTTGGCAAGTGGCAACTGTTTCAAACGTCGTCCTAATTTGTAAAAGATTAAGAAAGCAATAAACAACGAAAGAATATACAGTAACTCTATCTGAAAGCCATTTTTAATGGTGAATGCAGAAAATGAAAACAACACAATACTCGAAATATCAGCAAAAGCGGCGGCAAGAATGATCATTTGGCCAAACCGGCTGTTGATCTCACCCCTGTTTTTTAAAACAGGAACAATAATTCCCACCGACG
>JAUXCI010000138.1 GCA_030618945.1 Flavobacteriaceae bacterium | reverse complement strand
TATGATGCCCTTGAAAAAGGAATAAAGTAAAACCAGTGGGTAATAAATAGGTTTCAAACGGCTTGCAAAGCCTAGTTTGAAGCTAATGTTGAACGAAATCCCGTCAACACTTCCCCATCTTATGGGTTTTGATATTAATCTGATAAGTTATATTTAATCACCTTGTCTGTTTGCTTACAAGCATTTTCTTTTCCTCTGGAAATTTTGTGCATCCTGCAAATAACAATGTTAGTGCTATTGCCGACACAATTAAATACTTCATCTTTCTTTTTGTATTTGGGTTAAATATGTTTTGGTTATCAGTGTAAAGTTATTCCTTTTGTTTCTTGGAATGATTCTAAAAAAAGACTCAATCTATCCTCACATAATGATGTGTAAAAAATCTTCAATGAGAATCAAATCCGTATTGAATCTTTCCGGTTCTCAAAAACTCCTGGTAATCGTTACAAATTTGATCAACACTTGGAGCAGCGTTCCTACCCTCAATTATTTTTGGTTCCACTCCTAATCGTTTACATACCTCAACAATATTATCGTACTCTGGATTTGTTTTTCCGTACATTGTACCATCACTTGAAGTAAAAACAAATAGTATAGGTGGGAAACCATGTTTATTTTTACTAAGAGACTTAAACTCTTCTTTGCTGATTTCTTTGTTAAAAAGTAAACCTAACAGCTTGGCTTTGTGCTTCTTTTCCATATCAATGTACTATTAGGGTTGGTGTTCCATGCTTATCCATCTGGTATTTTTTCGATACATTGATACACTTTCTGATTTGAAAAGGCTCTCCAATCTTTGAGTATGCAACCTCAGCATTTTTAAACTGATTCAGGTCAATAGTCGGCCTGTCTCCATTAAACCAGACAGCCGGGGCCGCTGCGGGAATACCATATTTTGAAATTATATTAAACTCGTCTTTGTTGATTTCTCCTGAGATGAGCATTTGCAATAACCTGATTTTGTTTTTTCTTTCCATCACTAATCCAGTTTAGCAACTCTTGCAATTAAATTGTTTAGCTCCTCATCAGTCATATTCTCAAAATTGAATGAGCTGGTCAGGTTCGTACTCTGCAACTTTGGTACAACGTATTCTGATAACCTGATAATGAAGTTTAACGCTCTGTCCGGATTATCTTTTGCAACTTCCTGTAACCAGACATCAACGTTGCTGAGGTTGCTCTCAATCAGTTCTTGATATACTTCCCTGATTTCCTTTGTCAGTACATTCGGAGTGCCTTTTGGCCTTCCACCTGGATTATTTGTTCTTCCTTTTGGTAGTCCCATGATTTTGTATTTTTTTTGTTGTTTGCAAAATATTTTCAGTCACTTTTCAATAATTCACTAATCAAATTAATTACATCGTTGAGGTTCTTGGCAATTAAATACATGGCACCTGATAACTCAACTTTCGCTTGGTACTTCTTTTGAGCTTCACTCTGCTTATCCCTTCCATATTTTATTTCAATGGCCACAAACCGGCCAGCAATAACAGCATGAATATCTGCACTCCCTGACATGGTTTGTGAATGTGTCCATATCATCTTACCTGATCGATCCTTTCTCATGGTTCCGGTACTCTTAACTTCTTCAGCGTGGCCACCAATGGATCTGATATATTCCAGAATACATTTAGTTAAAAGCCTTGTAGGTCGTTTCTGAGTGAAGTATTTAGTCATTGGTATATCATACCTACATTTACTGCGTTTGTTCATCGTGGCTTGACTGAGTGCCTGAAATGAATCATAGTTCATGATCTTTGAGAATCGGGTTGTATGGAATTGTGGTTCTGTCATTTTGTTACAGTTTGTTACAACTTTATTACACTTTTGTTACATGCTTAATTAACTGATTATGTATACATTATATTAATTTATTATAGTATTGTAACATGTAACAAACGTATTTTGATTTTTCATTGAAACTGTCTCTATGTTTTCTGTCATCATTTTTGTTACAACATTTTAGAATGGTTCTTTTTCATCTTCAAATCCACCTGTAAATATTTGACGCTTAAACTGAAACGGCCTACCAACACTCTCCATAGGATTGCCAAATACTTTGTAACGTTTTGTTTTCTCACTGGCTTCAAGATTGAATTCAGTTTTTATAACTCGTCTTATATAATTGATAGTGATTTGATGGTTATGGTGAAACCACTCATTTTTTATGTCTCGGGGAGTTAGCAAGAGCTCATCACCTAAATGGTTATTGAAATAATCCGTAAACAATTCAAACAGTTCCTTATAAAGACTACTCTTGCTCTCAGCTTTTACAGCATCGAGCCACTTATTCCTGATTTGCTTTTCGGTTAAAACCATTCTTGATTTTGAAAAATCAGGCTTTGGCATCGATTCCAAGTAGTACAAGAATGCGGGTATTTCACTTACCATGTCATTAAGGATTTGGTGATTCTCAATTTTTGGAGTTCCAAGCTTTCTAATCCAAAACCGGATTTCTTTATTCTCAATCCTCATGAACTTATCCTCATTATTGGATGCCAGGATGATCTTTCCGAAAAATGGCAGCTTAAATTGTTGAACGTTTTTGATATTGACTGAGATGAATTTCTTTGTCGCTAGGCTCTTGATCTTCTCAACAGCTATCTGTTTCTCGAGTATTGTTTCATCAATTGCAATGATATTGCTTGTTGCATACTCTCCATTGAATTGGCTTCCGATTACATCCGGTTCAATCATTGCTACGTTATCACCAAAGAGCATATTTAACCAATCAAGGAACGTGCTTTTGCCGGTTTGTCTCTCCTCCGAAACAAGAACCAGAATTGGCAATGCCTGTTTTGGAAACTCATACAGTACTTTCAGATAAATCATCCCTGATTTGAACTGAGTTCCAAACAAGTGTTTCAGCATTATGAATGTCCATGGCCAGTCTCCTTCTTTTGATTTATGTGGAAAACGACGATACATATTATAACACTGGCCGACAACTGGATCAATACCATTGTTATTAGGTAAGATTACGAAATCATCATATGAAGGAATCTGATATAGAATTTGTTGACCATGATCGAGTCTAATTGCTTCTTTTGTCCATTTCTTTAACTCATTTCTCATGATAGCAAACCTGTCTGGTTTCTGAATCAGTTTGAAGTAGTCAGTACCTACTCTGATGTATTGGGGATTGTCAGGCAGCTTCACTGGCATTTTCAAGAATTTTTAAATGAAAGTCGAAAACCCTAACCTGTTTCAGAGCCCTTTTACCCATCTTAATTAGTTTGATATTTTGCGTCACCGTTTCAACAAACCGGGAGTGTCGAATTTGCAGAGCAGTGATCGTTCCTTCCAATTCATCAACATAATTGTTATAGAAATCGAACTCTTTAGCTATTTCATTCCAGAATTTTGCCAGGCTATGGCTTTGGTTACTTCGCTCGAAGCTCTTTTCAAAACGTCTTATTTTATCCATGTCAAGGAATGGATGTGTATTTTGATCAGTATTTACAGCAATCATGCTGACCTCCTTTCCCAACAAAGAACTTTATCCGGATCAGACCATTTAGAAATGAGCTGGCCTTGCCTAATTCGTGGCCTTTTCTTACCTTCGCCGTTGATCTTCAAGTTTTGCCTGTCATGCCTGCCAGCTGATGGGCTTTCTTTTTTTAAAAGCATAGCGAGACTATTTATGATTCAAAGTCGTATGCTTCAAAGCTTTCTTTTCGATATCAGCATTGGTGCTTACTCTGTTTTTTAATAACCAGGCTTCAAGTTCTTCTCGCTCAAAGTAGATAGCTCCGTTATTAGGTTTATAGTGTGCTATTTTAGAGGCCGAAGTTAGCTTGTACATATAGGAGGGTTTTATGCTGGCGTACAGACAAGCTTCCTTAAATGTAAGTACTCTTTTTTGAAGTAAAAGACCATCCTCTATCCTGGATATTCTTTCTTCGGTTGTCATCCCTGTTACATTCATTTTTCTATGTATTATCAATTAAAGTAAATAATTATAGAGTAAAGAAAATGTAAGAAAGACAGTACTCAAGTACTGAAAAAGGTACTGTTTGCAACCTGAATAATGTAGGGTGGATTTTTTTTGTAAAAATGAGGGGTTATTTTAGATCAAAGTCCATTTCTTTTCTGATTCTATCGAGATAAGAGTATCTGAATCGACCGTTTGATTGTTCGGTAATCTTCAGCATAACTTCTTTTTTTGAACCTGTACGATTTTTTAGCTCATCCTTAAATTGCATCAAATACTGATAAACTGTTAATTTTCCAGGTTCTGCTCCTTCACGCTCATTTTTAATCCAATTATCTAACCACATATCGTTATACACATATACAATATTCATAGTATGTTCTAACCAACCAATTGCATCACCAGGATAATAAAAATAAAAGGCTTTTAAGAGACTGGCAAAATGTGATGGGTCGATCAAATCATCCTTATGTCGAAACATACTATTGATGAAATAACTGTCGTTTGCTGAATACATTTCTTTAAGCCAATCATAAACAGTTTCTTCATGCCAAAAAGGTGATCTTTTTATGATATATGGTTTTCCATACCATTTCATAATTGGTTCTGTAAATATCTCAATATCATAATACTTAATTTTTGTCATGTCGATTTGGTGAAGGATTCAATGTATTACTTTTGATTGTGAAAGGGGCACAAATATCAATAAGATTTGTGCCCGTAAAAATACAAAGTCTGATTTAAGCCATATTATCAGTCTCGAAAAGAGTAAAGGCATCAAGTAAATCTTTCAATCTCAAAAAAGAATCTGGCTTTGGCGGATACCCTTCAATATCATAATGTGTTTTAGCTTCAAGAGCAACCGACAATAAATCTGGTGTGGTAGCCATAATATCTTTTACAGCATCTGTATAAGCGCCAATACCAAACTCGAATAATTTGTGGAGCATAGGCAAATCGATCTTGTCATTAGCCAAGTAAAGAAAGTTGCCTTCAATTTTCCAATCTGGTTGTTTGTCCATGATTTGATTAAATTTGTTGATTATTACTTTGATACAAAGGCTGTTTAGTCCTTCTGGATTATTCAGCCTTTTTTAATGGTGCTATTTCAATAGGAGGTAAGCTATTCACAGCTGTCTTTTTCAATTCATCTACAGCATGAGT
Source organism: Flavobacteriaceae bacterium (assembly GCA_030618945.1). Classification (GTDB taxonomy): domain Bacteria; phylum Bacteroidota; class Bacteroidia; order Flavobacteriales; family Flavobacteriaceae; genus Lutimonas. Next base: position 1,608 of record JAUXCI010000138.1, on the reverse strand, counting down.
GTATTTCTCAGTATGCCTCAATCCTGAATGTCCTAACAAATCAGAAACCGTTTTAATATTTGCGTTGTAATAAAGTAGGTTAGTAGCAAATGAATGTCTAGCACAATGCCAGGTAATATGTTTTTCAATTCCGGCACGTCTCACCCAGTTCTTTAACACTTTGTTGCTGCCTTCTAGCGTCGGAAGTGAGAAAACCTGATCATCTGGCTGGCCTTTGGTCCTTAACCTCAGCACTGCAATAGCTGTTTCGTTGAGATCAATAGTAACAAGTGCCTTGCTTGATCTCTTAACTTTAACTTGTCTCTTCCTCAACCTTTTGGCCTTCAGATCAATATTTTTCCATGTTAGAGCATTAACATCTACAAACCTTAATCCTGTGTTAAGACAAAAAAGAAAAGCCATTTTAACTTCATTGTTGCCACAATGGGCACCTGGTAAAGACTTGATTTCTTCAAAAGATAGGATCTCTTTTTTTAAACCATCTGGTCTTGATATTGAAAGATGTTCAGCAAAATTCTCTACCAATACTTTCGCCCTGTATGCTTTTTTGCATAATGCTTTAAACTTAGTAAAGTAATTATATGGAGTATCTCCGTTGAGGTTTTCCTCAAGATGTTCTTTAAAGCCTTTAACAAAGTCCTCAGTAACTTCAGCAGGTAAAAGAAAATCAGCATTAACATAATCCTTAAAGTGCGAGAAACAAGCCCTAACAAGCCTAATATCTTTATTTTTGTAACTATCAAGATAGTTCTGGAAGTAATCCAGGAAATTGATCTTTTTGAGATGAATAGCCCTTAAACCCTCTCCCTTTGTCAATAAAATTTTTTCTCTCTGGCTTCTGATTGATTCAGCTAGCCTCAATCTTTCAATATACTCGTTTCTTTCTTCAGCATTTTTGGGATTCTCTTTTATATCAATTTTGAGATATTCAAGATTCCTGATTGTTTTTTTCTTTCCATCCTTGGAAATAGTTGTTCCAACGTACTGATCAAGATAAAGAGTGATGCGACCTTTGGCCCTCACTTTTCCTCTTAATTTTACTTTGTATTGTCTGCCTTTGGAGTAGGTAAGAATAGATGATTTCTTTGCCATAACTATTACTTTAATACTATCAAAGATAAGACATATTTTTCAAATTGGGTACACTATGGGTACAAAAAAAGAGATATAAAAGCATAATAAAGACAATTTATACTAACTATAGATTAGTAGTTATTATTTTGAAAGGCCTATTATAATTGACTTTCATAGGATATTATTATTCTTTTATTTGACCTTAGTATAGTAGGGTTGTGTTAACGGTCTCGCTACTACAGGGGGTCAATACTTTAAGTATTACCCCTTTTTTATACTTCTATGTTTACTGTTTACGCATTATATTCAAGCAAGTTTGATAAGATATATATTGGATTTACCTCTAACATGGAAGGGCGACTCATAGCACATAACCATCCCCAAAAAAAAAGGATGGCCAGCAGAACCAACCATCCTTTTACTATTTAAAAGAATCTTTACTTCCTATCAATCCTGATGTCTTGAACGGTTTCCTGGCTATCCATCTTTGCCTGTTCCGGAATATTCACATTCGCTGTAAACACGTTATAGAAG
>JAUXCI010000002.1 GCA_030618945.1 Flavobacteriaceae bacterium | reverse complement strand
CGGATCTATATCATAAGGATCATTCGGATAGAGTTCCGGCATAACTGAAGTTGGATACATAGGTCCAAGATCACCACGAGGCACATACATGCTCGGCACCTGATTGTAAGGAGACCAAAGCGCCTCATCATAACCCATATTGGTCATATAACTTTCTTCAATATCACCTAAGTGACCTTTTCCATAAAAAGCGGTAGCATAACCAGCCTCGCTTAGAACTTCTGCAATGGTAGTCTCTTTTTCGCTCATTCCACCATACTCATATGGGAAACTTACATTATACATTCCACTTCTAACTGCATGACGACCTGTTTGAAAAGCCGCACGAGTAGGTGTACAAGAAGGTTCTGTGTACATACGTGCATAGTATTGACCTTCAGCTGCAAACGTGTTCATATTTGGTGTTTTAAAGCCTCTAGCTGCTTGGTTTTGAGGAACTCCTATTTCTCCAACTGCGGTATCATCCCACATAATATGAACAATATTCGGTTTTCTACCATGTTTCTTTTCAAGAGCATCAAGTTTATCTTGAATCTCTTTGTCTTGTTCGGCCCATTTATCGCCATATTGTGCTTTGAGTATATAATACTCGGCATCATGAATGATTTTGTCTTTTTGCGCATTTACTGATAAAAAGCTTATCAGAAAAACAGCGATTAATAATGTAAATTTGTTTTTCATTGTTTTAAATGTTAATTAGATTAATCAATCTACAAAAGTATAAGTAATAATTTTGATTATATATCCAAAAACCGCAACCTTGAAGTATGGCAAAAGAAAATTTTGAATCGGTCAATTTTACCCATATCAGTTTATTTAACTTTAACAATATTGTACGTTCTTGGAATATTGATTTTATTCAACTTAGACCTGGTAAATTTTTAGCTAATCTTTCTCAAATTGTTTATAAAGAATTTCAATTTGGATACGCAAGGTTTAATACCGCTGTTAAACAAGAAGGTTTTTCCCCAGAAGGGGTATGGACATTTGCTTTTGTAAACGAAGTAAAAATATATTGGAGAAATTATATAGTTGAACCCAATTCTGTTATTATTTATGCACCTGGTTCAGAAATAAATGCTGTAAGTGCTGCTAATTTTGAAGTAATGACATTTTCAATTTCTGATGATTATTTGTTAGAAATAATAAAAGAAGTAAGAATGGAAGATTTCTACGATTCATTAAAATCTATTGATGTATTAGTTTCAAAGAATCCTTTATGGAAAAAATTGAGAAAAGCCATATCAAATGAAACTGATAATCATATAAAAGATCCGAATTACAAGAGCGGTCAAATTTTTAAAGAAACCTTCACAAAAGAACTATTGATATTATTAAAGAACTCATCGGTAAGTAAGGAAAAAGTAAGTGGTAAAAAAAGATTAAAATTGTTACATGATGCTGAACACTACATGATACAACATATAACCGAACCAATTACAGTATCTACTATTGCCTCTTATTTAAACGTGAGTGAAAGAACATTGCTTTATGCATTTAAGAATAGGTTTGATATGGGGCCTAAAGCTTTTCTGTTAATTTTAAAATTGAATCATGCGTATCATATCCTACACAGAGAAAAAAATATTAATTCAATAGCCTCTTTAGTAAGAGATAGTGGGTTTTGGCATATGGGGCATTTTTATAAAGATTATAAAAAGTTTTTTGGAGAGTTGCCTTCGGTTACGCTTAAAAAGAATCTTTCGGAATGATAAATTGATATATTTTTTCTGCTGTCCCTATAATATGTTAATATTAGATCTTGCGTTTAAAGATTTATGAGTGTGAAGTTTCACAAAGAGATGTCATTCGAAAGCGAGATGGAGCTTTAAAAAAATCTCTAGACTACATTAGTGAACATCAAAATAAACATCTATAAATCAAAGAATTATGCAAAATATAAAAGGGAAGCGAAAGAACGCTTGAATACGCTTTTTAGAAAAGTTTCATTAAGTCCAAGTCAATATATGAAGGCGCATCGTCTGAATATGGTTAAAAATGAGTTGTGGAAATTACAAGGACAAACTTAACCGTTTCAAATCGTCACCATCAAAATTCTACCCTCAAGTATAGTAACTACAATGATTTCACAGAACTTTTTAAACTTTTAGTGGACACTAGTGATAAATAATATATTATTGGTTGACCTTTCCTTGTCAATTCTATTAATATAAAATTCCTATTCTATTTGAGATTGATACTTAAGTCAATTGTTAATAATTATGTTCGATGTATTAGGATTTAATACCCCCAAAAATTCCTATTTTAGCTTTCTATAATTATCAAAATAAACATAAAACACACAAAGTTAGATTATGGCTGAAGACAAAGAAAAAACACCAAAATTAAAAGCATTACAGTTAACCCTGGATAAACTTGATAAAACTTATGGTAAAGGATCCGTCATGAAAATGGGTGACGTTGCTGCACAGGATATTGAGGTGATTCCTTCCGGGTCGCTAGGATTGGACCTTGCCTTAGGAGTAGGTGGATATCCAAGAGGAAGAGTAATAGAAATATTCGGACCTGAATCATCGGGTAAAACAACTTTAGCCTTGCACGCCATGGCAGAAGCTCAAAAAGCTGGAGGAATAGCTGCTTTTATTGATGCTGAACACGCCTTTGATCGTTTTTATGCAGGGAACCTGGGTGTAGATATAGATAATTTGATTATTTCTCAACCTGATTATGGAGAGCAAGCGTTGGAAATTGCAGACAATTTAATTAGTTCAGGAGCTATAGATATCATTGTTATTGATTCAGTCGCCGCTTTAACCCCAAAAAGTGAGATTGAAGGTGAAATGGGGGATTCAAAAATGGGTCTGCACGCTAGACTGATGTCACAGGCTTTAAGAAAATTAACCGGAACAATCAATAAAACCAATTGTACTGTAATATTTATTAATCAATTAAGAGAAAAAATTGGTGTAATGTTCGGGAACCCAGAAACTACCACCGGTGGAAATGCATTAAAATTCTATGCTTCTATCAGACTAGATATTAGAAGAAGAGCTCAAATCAAGGACGGAGATCAGGTTATAGGAAATAGAACAAAGGTTAAAGTGGTGAAAAATAAAGTAGCGCCACCTTTTCAAACCACTGAATTCGATATCATGTATGGTAAAGGAATATCAAAAGTGGGCGAGATACTTGATTTAGGCGTTGAATTGGATATCATTAAGAAAAGTGGATCATGGTTTAGTTATGCCGACGCAAAATTGGGTCAGGGAAGGGATGCTGTAAAAACATTAATTGGAGATAACCCTGAATTGGCAGAAGAACTGGAAAAAAAGATTACTGAGATGATCAAAGAGAGTTAAAGAATAATTTAGACATAAAAAAAGCGCCATGATAGGCGCTTTTTTTATGTTTTGCAAGAAGATTATTTGTTAGCCTCCTTAATATATTTTTCTAATGCCATCGTCATTGAAGGTGTCTCTTTAGATGGAGCCGCTATATCAATTTTCAAACCAGCTTTTTCAGCTGCTTTAACTGTAGAATTCCCAAATACTGCTATTCTTGTATCGTTTTGTTCGAACTTAGGGAAGTTTTCAAATAAAGATTTTATTCCGCTTGGACTAAAAAACACCAAGATATCATAAAAAACATTTTGAAGATCAGAAAGATCACTTATCACAGTTCTGAATAGAATGGCCCTTTTCCATTCTATTTGAAGACCATCCATTAAATCAATCATAGATTTTTTAACTTGATCAGAGCATGGTAATATATATTTTTCTGCTTTGTGCTTTTTAATCAATGGAAGCAGATTTTCAAAAGTATTCTTTCCTACATAAATTTTACGTTTTCTGTAAACGACATATTTTTGAAGGTAAAAAGCGACAGCTTCTGATAAACAAAAATATTTCATATCATCAGGAATTGTAACCCTCATTTCTTCTGCCAATCTAAAATAATGATCAATAGCATGTCTGCTTGTAAAAATTACAGCAGTATAATTCAGAAAATCAATTTTTTGATTTCTCACTTCTCTTGAAGGCTCTCTTTCAACATGAATAAATGAGCGAAAACTGATTTTCACTTTTTGTTTATCCATTAGATCGAAGTAGGGTGATTGTTCGGCTTTTGGAGCAGGTTGTGAGACGAGTATAGTTTTTACTTTCATATAATTTTGTTTTATTCAACAAACAGTTTATAAACAACTATAAAAGGGGCTAATTCAAGGGCGCAAAGGTACAAAAATAAATATAACAAATTATCAAAACTTAATTTTTCGTTTTTTATCAATGCAAAGTAACGAAATATACCTGCTGCCAGTAAAGCAAGCATGCTAAAACTTATCATAAACTTATGATAAATACCAACACTGTAATTTGTAAGGATTAGCAAGGGAAGAGTAATTATGAATATCAGAGCTAAATTGCTCATTTTTAGAAATGTAAAATAATTTTGAACCTCTTCTATATCGAAGATAATCCCCAGTATATATCCGATAAAATATCGAATCAAAAAGTATATAATTGTAAAAAACAATATTTGTAAAAAGAAAAATAATTGATGGTCAATTGATGTTGGTGAAAGGGCTTCAAAGCCAAAATAAACGTAAATTGAAATGTTAAAAACAATGATGAAAAAGAATATAAAATGAAACCAGTTGAAATTTAATGGTCTGGTTTTTAAATAATCAGTGTAGTATTTATCAGAATAAACAAGCGAAAATAACTTATTAAATCTTTCTGTAAAATTAAACTGGAGTATAGCGATAAGGATCAAATCAGCGAGAAAGAACACAGTAAGCCAATCACTGGTGGATGATACAAGTTCTAATCCTTCAAACATATTTAAAAATCAATTATTATTTGTGACATAATCAAATGTTACCGGCACTTTATTACCTTGAAACCCCTCTAAAAGGTCATAAAATTCAAGAGCGACCCTAAAAGATAGTTCATCAGGAGAATTTAAATCAGGGACATCAAAAGAAGCAGTTAGTACTATTTCCTGTTTAGCATCGAGAGAAATAGGAGCTTGTACCTCCAATGGAACTGTTGCTATTATTTTGTTTCTATACCCTTGAAAAACACCAACGAACCTTACTTGTCCAAAAGTAATATTTTTAGCATAGGTATTTATAAATCTAAATTGAAAATCGTATTTTTCTTTCTTAATCAGCAGCATGTCCAGATCGATTATACACTTGACTTTTTCAAAAGTGTTGTAATTTGAAATGGGCTTTCCATATAAAGCTGAATTATTTTTTTTTGCTAACTCGGGTGGATCTTTAATAAAAGTGCTGGCACTATATACATTTTCTCCTTGTATTTTTGCCTCGTAATCATTTAAATTATACTGACTCTTTCGTCCTTTCAATACGCTGTAAGAGTGGGTTTTTATTCCTGTATAGAAGGAATATAGAGACGCATGCCTATAAGAATTCACAAAAACAATTGGTTTTGATTCCGTATTCTTTTTTAATTCAGGAACCCATTCTTGTGCTAAATGAGTCTCAAGTACTATAGGAGAAATTGAAGGAGAGGCTAGAAAAACTCTCACGGATAAAATAATCACCAATTGAATACAACCCAAAATAGTCAACCATTTTCTGGCTTTTTGATTTTTTGCAAAATAGGGAAAGGTGAGTAGGATCAAAGGAATTAGAATGATAACCACCCATTGTGCTTGAGGGGGTGATTTAAATGAAGAAATCAAGAAAAAAACAAAAAAACCATAGACTAGATACTTTAGGGAAAGTTCAAACTTATTGGTCGTTTTATGTTTAAAAAAGGCGGTATAAATTAACGGAAAAGTGATCCCCACTACGGCCATCATGTTTACTACGTGTAAAAGGGAATTAACTATAGTATAGGGTTGTCTACCCCTCTCTTTTAAATGATACAGAAATGAAGGGAAATCATTTTCAAATTGCCAGGTTAAATGAGGAATAAAAAGGAGAAATCCAAACGTAGCTGCCATCCAAAAATTTTTACTTTTAAACAAGGTCCAATTTGACATTACGACAAACCCAATAACCAGAATACCGTGATATTTGCTATACAACATGCCTGCCATTGCCGCACCAAGGAAAACAACATTGAGAAAATTTTCTTCCTGGAGAAACCTTTTATAAGCGAGTAAAAACAAAGCAGTAAAAAGGACCAAAGGCGTGTCAGGGGTAATGATAAAGCCATAAATCTGTATCATGGCCATTGAAACGATGAGTAAATAAAATAAAATAACGTGCTGTTGTTTATCCTTAAAATCTATCATTAACCATATCACCCAGAGCAATACACTAAAACTTAAGGCACTCATAAAACGAAGGCCAAATTCTCCATTAAAAAAAAAGCTGCTGAGTTTTATCCATAAAGCAACCATTGGGGGGTGATCAAAGTATCCAAAAGCCATGTCTTGCGACCAAAACCAATAATATGCTTCATCTTCGAGCAAGGCGGTATAACTACCCTGTATCACATTGATTACAAAGAATAAGAATAGAAAGAAAATAAACTGGTAATTTGGGTTTTTAAATATTTTCATTAAGAGGTTTCTTAGGACAAAATTAGCAATTATTTATTTTACCTTTGCCTATTCAAAACAACTATTATGCAGGACTCGCTTGTAATTATACCTACATATAACGAAAAAGAGACTATTGAAATAATCGTAAGAGCTACTTTTTCTCAAAAAAAAGCTTTTGATATTTTAATTGTCGACGACAGTTCTCCTGATGGTACATCAACCATAGTAAAGGATCTGCAAAAAGAGTATCCTGACAGGCTGTATTTAGAAGTAAGAAACAAAAAAGATGGATTAGGAAGGGCATATATTCACGGGTTCAAATGGGCCTTGAAGAGAAAGTATGAATATATTATTGAGATGGATGCGGATTTTTCTCATAATCCTGCTGATTTGGAAAGATTATATGATAAATGTGTTAGTGATGGGGCTGATTTATCAATTGGTTCTCGATACTCCCAAGGAGTAAATGTGGTTAACTGGCCGATGAAAAGAGTTTTATTATCTTATTTTGCCTCGAAATATGTACAATTCGTAACAGGAATGCCATTTCATGATACTACCGCCGGATTTGTATGTTATAATAGAAAAGTGCTGGAAACCATACAATTAGATAAAATTAAATTTATTGGATACGCCTTTCAGATTGAAATGAAATTTAAGGCATGGAAACACGGATTCAATGTGCAGGAGGTTTCTGTAATCTTCACTGACAGAACCCTTGGTGAATCTAAAATGAGTAAGACGATAATTACTGAAGCCATTTTTGGAATTATTAAAATGCGTTTATCAGGTTTGCCAAAAGCATCTTAAAAAACATAGTGAGCATCATGAAATCTACATTAATAAAAAACGCTACCGTTGTCAACGAAGGAAAATCAGAAAAACTCGATGTGCTGATTGAAGGTTCATTAATAAAGCAAATTAGTGAAAAAATTGATAAATACCCGCTCAATACGACCATTATTGACGCAAAAAACAAAATTTTAATACCAGGAGTGATTGATGACCAGGTGCATTTTCGTGAACCTGGATTAACACACAAAGCTACTATTGCCACAGAATCAAAGGCAGCCGTAGCTGGTGGAATCACTTCCTTTATTGAAATGCCAAATACAGTTCCACAAGCCACTACCCAGAAATTACTTGAGGATAAATTCAAAATAGCGGCAAAAGAATCATTTGCTAACTATTCTTTTATGTTTGGGGGAACCAATGATAATTTGGAAGAGCTCTTAAAGACAGATGCAAAAAATGTAGCTGCCATTAAGCTGTTTTTAGGCTCATCAACGGGAAATATGCTTGTAGATAATGAAGAGGTTCTCGAAAAAATATTTTCTTCAACAAATCTCCTAATTGCTGTACACTGTGAAGACGAGACGACCATAAAAAATAATTTAGACAAGCAAAAAAGCATTTATGGCGAGGATATACCCATCAAATTACATCCTGTGATCAGAAGTGTGGATGCATGCTATATATCCTCTTCAAAAGCGATTAAATTAGCCAAAAGAACAGGTGCAAGGCTACATGTTTTTCATTTGTCAACGGCTAAGGAAACAAATCTCTTTACCAATAAAATACCGCTTGAAGAAAAACAAATTACGGCTGAAGTTTGCGTGCATCATTTATGGTTTGATGACCGCGACTATGATAATAAAGGAACTTTAATCAAATGGAACCCTGCAGTTAAATCTGAAAATGACAAAAATGGTCTTTGGGAAGCTTTACTTGACGATAGGATTGACGTGATTGCCACTGATCACGCACCTCATACCCTGGAAGAGAAAAAACAGGTATATACCAAGGCTCCAAGTGGGGGCCCGCTTGTTCAACATGGACTTGTGGCTATGATGGAAGCCGTTAAGGAAGGCAAGATCAGTATTGAAAAAATGGTTGAAAAAATGTGTCATAACCCTGCGAAGCTTTTTAAAATAAGCAAAAGAGGTTTTATAAAAGTTGGTTATAATGCTGATATTGTGATAGTTGATACTAATGCGCCACAAATTGTTTCAAAAGAAAACATTTTATATAAATGTGGATGGTCTCCTTTTGAGGGTACAACTTTTGGGTCGAGTATAACACACACTTTTATAAACGGAAGTCTGATATATGATAATGGTGTTTTTAATAAATCGATAAAAGGACAAAGGTTAAAATTTGAAAGATGAGAAAGATAATAGCGTCTTTATGTGTTTTTTTTGTGCTCATTGCCTGTGAGTCAAAGGTAAATTATCAGAAGCCTGAAAATCTTCTTTCTAAAACACAAATGGCGAATTTGCTTTTTGACATGCATATTGCCGCGGCAACATCTAATTTATCCAATTTAAAATTAGAAAAAAACAGAAATTATATGTCACTTATCTATAAGAAATATGACATTGACAGCACTGAATTTTCGATTAACAATCTCTATTATACATCAAGTATTGACGAATATGAGGAAATATTTGAAGCAGTGCAAAAGAGATTGAAAAAACTACAAGATTCACTTTATGATGCTACAGACAGTTTGGCGCGGGAGAATAAGACACCGGATTATTATAAAAGAATGCAAGGAGAAATAGAGAATTAAATAATGAATGCCACTTCTATTGGCTAATAAGGAAATGCTTTTATCAATTCTAGGTCAATTTCTTTTCAAAGTGACTTGCTGTTTTATACACACAGCTTTTAATATCTTCAAATTCAAACCCTTCCAATCCATTTAGTATTTTTTTTGAGGTGTAGGGATGATTTGACACTGAAGATCTTGCCGAATATTTAGTTAGAAAAGGTTCCGATAATGTTATTTTTCCGCGTAGGTATTCAATTCGCCAAACTAGTTGAATCATAAATTTGTTAATCCTGATTTTTGCTTTTTCCTTGTGTAAGGAATCAGAGATTAAGGAAAATATTTTTTTAAATGAGAGATTCTCTGACACCAGGATAAATCTTTGGTTGGATATTTCTGACTGCATTAAAAGTATCATGGCACGAACAACATCCTCAACACCTACAAACCCAGTGATTCCTTCGGTGTAAAATTTTAAACCTTTGTTTACACGGCTGAACATCTTCCCTGATCCTTTATGCCAGAATCCAGGACCTAGAATGACTCCTGGGTTTACAATTACAATGTCAATACCTTCCTGAGAAGCCCGCCAAACCTCCATTTCGGCGCCATATTTGGTAATGGCGTATCCACTTTTGTCGCTGGAATTATTCCAGTTATCTGATTCGTCCATCAGTATACCTTCACTATCGTTTTCGATGGCAGCAACTGAACTAACAAAACAGAGTTTCTCTATGTGGTTGGAAATACATAAGTTAACAATATTCGTAGTTCCCTCAATATTGACCCGTCTCATTTTTTGATAACCGGAAGGGACAAATGAAATCATAGCGGCACAATGATATACCTGTGTAGTATCTTTGAACGCAAGTTCCAATGCGGGAACATCGTTAAGATCAGCTTCTACCCATCTAATTTTATTAAAAAGCGCCTCCGATTGTTCACTGTAGTAACTAAAAACTCTTTTGACGGCATTCAAATCACTGCTTCTCATATGAATAGCCCTAACCCTATCATTATCTAAAACTAGATGATATAAAAGGTGAGACCCCACCAATCCAGTACCGCCGGTTACTAAAATCATGTTACGAAAATAAGCAATTGGAATGTATTCTTTAGCCCCAATATCGCTTAAATTCGGGTAATTAAGTGAGATATATTGTACGCATAAATCCTAAATTTTTATATTTGCTGAAATTTTTTGAGAATGACGAAGAACTTTGTTGAAGAGTTGCGCTGGAGAGGACTCCTGCACAATATTATGCCAGGAACTGAAGAACAGTTGCAAAAGGAAGCTACTACAGCCTATATTGGTTTTGATCCAACTGCAGACTCACTACACATAGGTAGTTTAGTGCAGATCATTTTATTAATGCATTTTCAAAAATCAGGACATAAGCCCATTGCCTTAGTGGGTGGAGCCACGGGAATGATTGGTGATCCTTCTGGAAAATCAAATGAACGCAACTTGCTTGATGAATATACGCTTGACAAGAATATCAAAGGAGTTAAGAAAACATTAGAAAGATTTATTGACTTTTCGGGAGATTTGGATAATGCAGCCGAAATGGTTAATAATTATGACTGGATGAAAGAACTTAGTTTTTTGGAATTCGCCAGAGACATTGGTAAACACATTACCGTAAATTATATGATGGCAAAAGATTCGGTCAAAAACCGAATCAATGCAGAATCAAAAGAAGGAATGAGTTTCACTGAATTCACCTATCAGTTGGTTCAGGGCTATGATTTTTTGCATTTATATAGCCATAAAAACTGTAAACTTCAGATTGGAGGAAGTGATCAGTGGGGAAATATTACCACAGGTACTGAACTGATTCGTAGAAAAGTACAAGGAAAGGCCTTTGCCTTGACAAGCCCGTTAGTAACCAAAGCCGACGGTACTAAATTCGGAAAAACAGAAGGGGGAAATATCTGGCTGGATACCAAAAGAACGTCTCCCTATAAATTTTACCAGTACTGGTTAAATGCTTCTGATGTGGATGCGGAGAATTACATCAAGATCTTTACTTTCCTGGATCAGGATACCGTAGAAAACCTTATAAAAGAACACAAAGAGGCACCACATGTAAGATTATTGCAAAAGAAAGTAGCTGAAGAGGTAAGCATTATGTGCCATGGAGAAGAAGCTTATGAAAATGCTGTAAAAGCATCACAGATTCTATTTGGTAGATCTACTGCAGATGATCTGAAAACCCTTGATGAGCAAACATTTCTAGACGTTTTTGAAGGGGTGCCTCAAGCTGAAATTGACAAAGCTGATTTAGAAAATGGCTTGGACATAGTTGAGTCTTTAAATGAAAAATCAGGATTTTTAAAGTCAAATGGAGAGGCGAGAAGGGCGCTTAAGGAAAACTCTATTTCTGTAAACAAGGAAAAAGTAAAAGAGGATTTCGTTTTAAGTACCAAAGACCTGATTGCTGATAAATTTGTTTTGCTACAAAGAGGAAAGCGCAATTACTTTTTGTTGAAAGTGGTTTAATTTTATACCTGCCAGGTTCATTGAACCTGGCAGGTATAAATTATCGATCGGTTAGATGTGTTAATCCATAAGACCAGATATCATACATTTCCCTGAACCATGATCCAATGGCATAACCAGCTGCATAAGAACCCTTTGCAGGATCAACACCTCCAGATATTTGAATCAGTTCATCATTATTTAAAATGGCTAAGCCCTTTAGTTTTAATAGTGTCATGTTAATTATTCTTTTTTTGATTAATACTTATGTACTCTCGAATTCCTGTATAAAAAAGTATAAAACTTAATATAGCATAGAAGGTTATATTGATTTCCTTACTGGTGGAAAATGAAAAAATTGTGAAAGGAAGATTGCTATCAGACAGGATAGTATCCAATAAAGCAATTGCATTCATTAGACCAACTACAAGAAATAAATAAGCTAAAAATTTTTTGTTTTTCATTTTTTGATATTTTAAGCTATGGCTTCATTTCCAGCCAGTCCATCCCAAATTCCACGATAAAAACTACCTATAGTTTTGTAATACCATTCAACAGCGTCAATTATTGGACTTCCACCATTGATTAAATTCATTTCTGAATCTGAAAGAGCTGTACAATTCGTTATCATTAAATTTTCCATAGTCATTAATTTGGGTTATTCCATCCGTCTAAAAACCACTCAGTTGCCTGGTCGGTGGCTTTTCCAAGGCTTATAATCATTGTGACAAGGCCAAGAACGACGCGAATTGGGTTTCCACCGTTAATTTCTACTTTTTGGATAGGATCCAAGGTTATTACTCCATAACATTCCAATTGTTTCATAATTAAATTTTTTTTGATACGCATAAACGAATCTGATTAAACATTTTATTTTCAGATATTTGCTGCCTCTAACCGGTTAGTTCTAGCTTTGCTCTGATATAGCGAAGATAATCGGGCTTGCTGCAAGAACCTTGCAGTGATTGAATGAAATTTGAAACCCCTCTACCTGCATAAATGCTCATAAGTTTGTCATGAGCCAGGACCTGAATCGAAATATTTATGGTCAACTCGTATTCATATTCATAATAATAGGTGCCTGTTCTGCGATTGAATTGAATGGGCGCATCCATTTCTTTGAGCTCTTCCAATACCAGGTAGGTCTGTCTGGTACTTATGCGAAGCTTCTGGGCTAGTTCCGCGGGAGTTCCAGTGTTTTCAAGTTTGATTAGTTTGTGCACTTTTCTAAGTCGCTCCAGTTGTTTTAGGTTATTCATTGTAAATATTTTTTGGTTTTGTTATATACAGGATTTCGGCTAACATACCCTATTGGGTAATTGCTTATCCCATAGATTTTGATACGGACCATTATTGATAATCAAGTTTTTGTGGCTTCCTTGTTCAACGACTTTTCCCTGATCGAGCAAGAAAATAGTATCAGCGTTAACCAAGGTGCTCAGTCTGTGAGAGATCACCAAAACTGTTTTTCCTTGTTCTTTTAAACGCATCATTATTTTTTGAACATAGTCTTCTGAATTACTATCGAGAGAGGAAGTGGCCTCATCAAGCACGAGTATTTCTGGATTTCGGTAAAGTGCTCTTGCAATGGCAATTCTTTGTTTTTGGCCACCCGAAAGGGCTGTTCCGTTTTCACCTATTTGAGTTTGAAATCCATGAGGTAAAGTTTCTATAAATTTCAAGAGCCCTAATTCTTTACTGATATCCATAATTTTTTCCATGTTTACTTCCTGTACCCCCACCGCAATATTTTCAATTAGGTTTCCATCAAAAAGATCTATTTTTTGTGGAACGACACTTAAAATGTTTGTCAAACTTGTTTTATCGATATATTTTAAATTGTGATTGCCTATAAATATCCCGCCATTTTGCAATAAGTAAAGGCTTTGAAGCAGATAAAGTAAGGTTGATTTTCCCGATCCGCTTTCACCCACAATAGCTGAGATTTCTCCTTTTTTTAGAATTAGATTGAAGTCTTTGAAAATTTCTTGTCTAGACCCATATCGAAAAGTGATATTTTTAAAATTAATATTGCCTAAAGACGCTTTCTTTAATGCGTATTTATTTGCTGAACTTTCTCTTTCAAGATCCATAATTTCAAATAGTCGATCGGCTGCAATTATAGCATTCTGAATGGTTTTGTTAGAAGATATCAAGCTGGATACCGGGCCCGTAAAGTATCCTGTTATCGCGTAGAATGATAATAATTCCCCGGGGGATAATTCCTGTGCGATGACATAATAGGATCCCACCCACAATAGTAATACGGTAAACAAGCTCGAAATACTTTGAGTTGAAGAAAAACTAATCACATGGTTTATAGATGATAAATAACCAACCTTGAGGAGTTTAATAAATCGGGTTTCTGTTTTGTTATGTGCAAAATCCTCAAGACCAAATTGTTTAATGGTATTCATGGCGTTCAATGATTCGACGAGTTGACTTTCTAGATCAGCCGAAGCTTCCATGATTTTTCTTTCTGTTTTTTTGTTAAAATGATTGGTTATCAGAAATATAAACAGATAAATTGGGATGATGCATAGCATTAGCAAACCGAGTTTCCAGTAATAGGTAAACATGATCATAAAGGAAAACAATACGATAAAGAAATTGACCATGAGCGTTAGAGAGGTGTTACTGATAAACATTCTTATTTTTACCGCATCATTTATCCTCGAAATGATCTCCCCTACTCGCATAGTATCGAAAAATTGCTGAGGTAATTTTAAAAGGTGTTTATAATAGCCCAAAATTAATCTGGCGTCAATTTCTTGTCCTGTTCGTATAAGAAAAACGTCTTTAAAAACACTGAGGAGGGTTTGAATAATCAATAAGATAATCATGCTTATACTCATGATATTGAGTAATTTATGATCCCCATTGATCAATACATTATCCGTAATTTTTTGTAGATATATGGAAACGGAAAAGCCAAGCAAGGTGTAAAAGACTGAGCCAATAAGCGCCTGTAGAAAGGTAAATTTATGTGGTTTTAAGAGAAACCAGAACCTTGCTATTAGAGAGACCTTTTCATTTCTGGAAACAAAAGTCTCATTTGGTAAAAGGATAACCAATATACCAGTCCATTGTTTTAAAAAATCCTTTACAGATAGGGTTATTTTTTTCCCCATTCCAGGATCCATGATTTCAATTTTGGTTTTGGATACTTTGTAAATAACAACATAGTGTTGTAATTGCTTTTTTACAATAACGTGTGCAATGGCAGGTTTAGGTATTTTTAGCAGACTTTCCTGGTTTCCACGAACTCCTTTTGCGTCAAAACCTAGTTTTTGAGCGCCTTCCAACATGCCTAATACCGTGGTTCCCTTTTTATCTGTACCGGTGAATTGTCTGATTTTGGAAATAGGAATTTCAAGCCTGTAATAGGCTGAAACAGAGGCCAAACAGGCAGCCCCGCAATCTGTTATATCGTGTTGTTTAATGGAAATTTTGGGCATATTTTTTGGTTAGCTAGGTTGGTTCGAGTCATCTGTTTTATCAAACAAAAGTTGAAAGACGGTCCTTTTGGCAAGGGTGAACCTAGCGGCAAGTGTCATACCTTTTCGGAGATTTCCGCAGATGCTTTTGGATAGAAAAAGTGATGTTTCATTGAGAGAACAAACCACTTTAAACATGGGCTTATTCTGTACCATAGTGAGGTCATAATTGATATGCAGAACCTTACCACTTGCCAGCCCCCATTGATTGTGAGGAAAAGCGTCAATTTGAAATTTTACAAGATCATTTAGACGAAGGAATCCAAGCTCAGAGGGACTTACATAACACTCAACTATCAAATTATGGTTTTCTATGTCCTTTTTTCTAATTACCCCATGACTTGAAGTATATAAATCAATTTTTACAAATGGAATTGCGAAGATCATAAATGAGAAGCTTGCCAGCAGAACAGTATATATTATTCTACTCTTTCTAAGGTGTTGGTAGCGATGCCATTCAACGCTGTATTCTATGATCTCTTTTGGGAATATATTGTTCATCTTTGTTAAGCGGCTAATGAGGATTATAAAAAGCCAGCATACAATATTCAGCAGAAATTGGAAATTTTAGGTTTATTTCACCTTCAAATGAGTAGGGCAAATCCATACTGCAAATGGATATATTTTCAGATCGATATAGTTGATTAATTTGATAGGTGAAATGGAAGAAAATATGAAATTAAAATTCACCTACAATGCGTTTCAGTTCTTTGACATGCAGGTCAAAGGCCATTCTACCTTTTCCGGTTAAATAAAACCACCTGCGTTCTCTTCCATTTACCTTGCTTTTAGTTTGCTTAACATAGCCCACATCTTCCAACATTTTTATATGTTTAGAGAGTACCGAATCACTTACCCCTAACTCCTTGCCTAAAACGCGAAATTCCATTTCCTTAAAAGGAGCCAGTAATGCACAAATTTGGAGGCGATTTGGTGCGTGTATAAGCGTATCAAAATTCGAATTATTCATTAACTTTCCAATGTGGAAACAAACATAAGTATAACTTTCCGGAACGGAAAGTTAATGTGATTTTCTTTTCATGTACAAAAAGCTGGAAGTAGATTGTAAATATGAACTAATATCAGTAGTTTTAATGTATTCTCTATAACTAAGTTCTACAAAATCAACCCTATGGGCTCACATCCAATAAACCTGCTCTTTAGATTTCTACTTGAAATCATGGCACTGTTCATTATGGGGCTTTGGGGCTGGAAACAAAGCCAAGGATTAACGGCTTTACTATTGGCCTTGACATTACCCATTTTATTTGCTGTTATATGGGGTGTTTTTGCTGTTCCTGATGATCCTAGCCGCTCGGGTAAGGCGCCAATTGTAACTCCTGGTATTATTCGATTGGTAATTGAATTAACGATTTTTATAATTTCGGTCTGGGCCTTATACGATATGGGCTATACTATGATGAGTCTTGTCTTTGGAATATCGGTGGGATTGCATTATATCATGTCCTATGACCGTGTTAAGTGGCTTTTATCTCAATAAAAAATTCACCTGCACTGATTCAGATCATAGACCTTGTTGATATTATTGATTTATTTCATTGGATTTTATCATAAGATGCTTTAAATTAAGGGTTCAATTGTGCTTCACTATGGTTTGTAGGAGAACAATGGTTTCCGGGTTACTATTTCAGATTGAAAATTCAAAGATTAGGACGACAGAAACAAAAGACAATGTTTAAAAGACAATATGGCATTTATAGACTATTATAAAATTCTGGGGCTTCAAAAATCGGCAAAGGAATCGGAGATCAAAAAAGCGTATCGCAAATTAGCACGTAAATACCACCCTGATTTGAATCCAGACGATAAGGAAGCAGAAAAAAAATTCAAAGAAATCAACGAAGCTAACGAAGTGTTGAGCAACGTAGAGAACCGTAAGAAATATGACAAATACGGGAAAGACTGGAAACACGCTGAACAATTTGAGAAAGCTGAGCAACAACAAGGTGCTTACAGACAAAGCCGGGGGTCACAGGAAGGTTTTGCTGACCATGATTATTCTGATTTTTTTGAATCCATGTTTGGGGGCGGTCAAGCAAGAGGCAGAGGATCACGGGTGAAATTTAAAGGACAAGACTATAATGCTGAATTACGCCTAAACTTAACAGATATTTACCAAACAGATAAACGAACTTTAACTGTTAATGGTAAAAATATTAGGTTAACAATTCCAGCCGGGGTTAAAAACAATCAGGTTATAAGAATTAAGGGTCAGGGAGGCGATGGAATAAATGGCGGACCTAAGGGAGACTTACTACTTCGTTTTGTCATTAGCAATAATTCTGGCTTTAAACTGGACGGTAGTAACCTTTATAAAACTATTGATTTAGATCTGTATACGGCAATACTTGGCGGAGATATAATGGCAGAAACCTTTAAGGGCAAGGTAAAACTTAAGATAAAACCCGAAACACAAAACGGGACTAAGGTCAAACTTAAAGGAAAAGGTTTCCCAGTTTATAAAAGAGAAGGAGAGTTTGGAGACATGTTCTTTACTTATCAAATCAGGACCCCTGCGAACCTCACTGCAAAAGAAAAAGAATTGTTCAATGAGTTAAATAAATTAAGATCATGATGAGCATGGAAAACTTAATACCAATTGACAAATTGTGTACACATTATCATGTGGAAATGTCATTTTTTAATGGCTTGATGGAATTTGATTTGATCGAAATTACCACGATTGAACAAACTCATTATTTGCATACAGACAGCATTAATGAGCTTGAAAAAATAATTCGATTGCATCAAGATTTGTATATCAATCTTGAAGGTATTGATACCGTTTTAAATCTGTTAGATAAAATAGATAATTTGCAAACAGAATTATTGCATATAAAAAACAGATTGGGACTGTATGAAAACTAAATTTTAAAAGCTTTTCAGTATTTGAAATTGGTAATTTCTCACCCGGCCTTTATCCAGACTCCGTATATGCCACTGTTTTTTTTCTGATAAGTTATAGCGGTCCTTATTTTTCTTATTTTTATTGGATTGATACAACTAATCGATTTATAACCAACATCTATCAAAACCTATTTACATGGTACCCAAAACCTCGCTTAGATTCTTTAAAACCTTATTATTTCTGCTCCTCGCTTTGTCGTCTTGCAAGGAAAAAAACAGCTGGACAAAATTGCTTGACAAGGATTTATCACAATGGGATAATTATTTAAGCTATAGTTATCCGGAAGGATATAACGGAAAAATCCCTTTAGATGAACAAGGAAATATAATGAAACCCGTAGGTCTTAATAAGAATCAATACGACGTTTTCACTGTTGTGGAAGAGAATGGTGAACCTGTACTAAGAATAAGTGGTGAAATTTACGGATGCGTAGTAACCAAAAAAGAATTTAAAAATTACCACCTCAAACTGGAGGTAAAGTGGGGGGATAAAGTATGGCACCCCAGGAAAGATCTTTTAAAGGATTCAGGTATTTTGTACCACTCTATTGGACCACATGGAGCAGAAAGCTGGAGGTCATGGATGCTTTCTCAGGAGTTTCAGGTGATGCAGGGGCATATGGGCGATTTCTGGAATCAGGCGAACTCAGCTATTGATATCAGAGCATATATCCCTGAATATATCATGAGTCCTGTCGCAGACTCAAGCCAGGATTTTATTGGTATAGGTGAGGGAGAAGACATACCGAGTTATTGTATGCGGAGCGCAAACTTTGAAAAGCCTCACGGCGAATGGAATGTGATGGAACTCATCTGTTTTGAAAACAAAAGTATTCATATTGTAAATGGACAAGTAGTAATGATTCTTAAAGATTCAAGGTATGTTGAAGATGGTAAAAAGATCCCTTTGTTAAAAGGAAAAATTCAATTACAAAGTGAAGCGGCTGAGGTTTTTTATAAAAACATTGAAATCAGAAATTTAGAATCTTTACCGAAGGAATATGCACAATTTTATCAATAAACAAAATTCAACTTATCAAGACGGGCTTATTAAGATGAATAAATTATGGAAAAAACAAGAAGAGAATTCGTAAAAAGCGGACTAAAAATTGCCATAGCCACACCGCTTGTTGGAACAAGTTTATTGTCGTTTAGCACTATAGAATTTGAATCCTTATTCATGATAATACTCAGTTTATAATAAAACAAAACCAGCTATTTTAGTGGCTTGATTGAAAATCCTTGTTGTTATGAAAAATGGCTTAAAATATGTTGTCATAATTTGTTTGTTATTTATTCAAGCCTGTGACACTGACGATTGTGAAGATTATCTTTGTTTTACGCCTCCAATGGGATTCACTTTTGAGATCGTTGATAAGGAAACTGGTGAAAATCTGTTTACGAATGGAACTTATTCTTCCTCACAGATACAGGTTTTAAATATTGAAGACAATTCAAAAAGACAATTTGTTTTTTTAGATGAAAATGATATAAACCTAATCAGTATAGGGTCGATTGGCTGGGATTCTAAAATTGCCCATGTTGTTTTAAAGATTGCAGATAATGACATTTTGAATCTTTATGTAGACTCAGAAAGAGTTAGCGAAAATTGCTGTAGTTTTTCGAGATATAACGAAATCCGTATTGATAAGGCAGATTATGAACAAGATGCTCAGTCTGATATTTATACGGTGTATATTGATTAACCCGCTCTATGCATTAGAAAATTCTATTGCATAATCCGGGATTAACGTGTTTAGATCTTATCAATGGATTATCAGGTACCCTCTAAATAGTATATGGGGATTTGAAACCATATTTTATTTTCCTTAAACCTTACAACTATGGAATTTTTTAGAATTATTGATATTTCTACGACTCAAGAAGAAATTACGGAATTGTTGGTCTTGAAAAACCTTGAAGGCATAAGTAGCCAGCTGTTTGCATTTATTTTTTAACACGGCTAATCGTTAAACCGTCTCTTATTGGCAATAAAACGCTTTCAATACGCGGATCTTCATTCATTAGTGTATTATATTCAATGAGCGCTTTAGTGTCCAAATCTTTGGGGCTGGGATCCTCTGTAACTTTACCGCTCCACAAAACATTATCAGACAAAATCACCCCACCAGGGTTCATTTTATCAATAATGGCATTAAAATAATTTGAATAATTGGACTTGTCTGCATCGATAAAAACAAGATCAAATGGACCGTTTAATTGGGTCAAAATATCCAAAGCTTCTCCGGTGTATTGTTTTATCTGATCTTTAAAAGGCGAACGATCAAAATATTTTTTTTGAAGATCATATAATTCTTCATTATGGTCAATGGTATGTAAGACTCCGTTTTTTTGTATACCTTCAGCTAAACAAAGAGCGGAATACCCGGTATAAGTACCAATCTCTAAAATGTTTCCAGGGTTTGTGAGTTTCGATATCATTGACAGCACTCTTCCTTGATAATGGCCGCTGATCATTCTGGGAACCAAGGCTTTTTGCCATGTTTCTTTGTACAATTCGCTGAGCAAGGGAGGTTCTTTTTGAGAGTTGTCAGCTGCGTACTGATCAATATTATCGGCTAAGAAATTCATACAAGTACCTGTTAAAGTATGGGTGCAATTAATCTTGAAATAGAACAAGCAACCTTTAAATGCCACGGCCTGTTCTTAAGTTCTTCAAGCTGCAATTTATAACAATCTTTTAAATCTTCTTCAAATTGAAACTTGAGCTTTTGCGCGATTCCAACATCCAGGATAAAGGCATTTACCTCGGCATTCAAGCTAAAACTTCTTTGGTCAAAATTAGTGCTCCCCACGGTACTGATTGCTTCATCAATGACCATGGTTTTTGAATGCATCATTCCTTTTGTGTAATAATAGATCTCAACACCACTTTGTAACAATCCCTTCAAATAAGTTTGAGAGGCGAAATATGCTGTTTTAATATCAGGCTTTTTAGGAATGATGATCTTGATCTTAACACCACTTTTAGAAGTGATTTTTATGGCATTTAAGAGAGATTCATCAGGCACAAAATAAGGCGTAGTGATCAATACCTCTTTTCTGGCATTTGTGATCATACCAAAATAAGCCTCCATGATGGTCTGATTTTTTGTGCCATAGTCACTTCCTAAAATACTTATCGGAATCTTGGATTTTACGTTATTTTGATCGAGATAGGCCACTTCCTTGAGATCAATTTTTTGTCCACAAACAAAGTACCAGTCGCTTATAAATATATATTGAAGACCAATTACGGCTTCTCCCTTGATCATAACATGTGTATCTCTCCAAAAAAGGCCGATTTTGTTGGGATTGATATATTTATCATTGATATTTATTCCACCTAAAAAGCCTATTTCATTATCAATAACCACTATTTTGCGGTGATTTCTATAATTTGCCTTGTGTGCCAATCTGGAAAATAATACCGGCATATAGGCATGGGCTTCAACACCACTGCTTTTTAATTTAGCGTGACTTTTTCTACTAATGGAGCTTCCAACATCATCATAGATGATTTTTACCTTGATGCCTTCCTCAGATTTAAGACATAAAAGATCTATAATTTGGGTGCCAATGACATCATCTGTAATAATATAATAGTCCAGATGGATACTTTTCGTTGCTTTCTTTAATTCATGAATTAAAACCTTAAACTTATTTTCTCCATTGATCAAAATATCAACTTCATTGTTGGAAGAAAAATTTACCTGTTCAATGTTGTAAAATAAGGTAGGCAATTTTGAATATTCGTGGTTGGCAAAGGCGTCAGTATTTTTTTTATTACCTTCAAATAGCCTATTAAGATAGACCTTGTCAAAGTATCTTTTTTTTGTAAATAATTTCTTCTTTTGATACTGAGCACCGAACAACAGATATATAATAACTCCTCCCACAGGAAATAGGAGAATCAAAAAAATAAAGGCAAAGGATTTTCCAGGTCTTTTATTATCCAGAATGATGGTAAGGATAATAAAACTTATAAAAACATAATAAGCTATGAGAAAATAAGGTTTTACCGTTGCAATATATTCCATGCATACAATTTCCTAAAAAATTCAATACCAATGATAAAGTAGAATCAAAAATTTCTTAAATTGTTAAGATACCTGACTATTGACCCATTAAAACTTTCGCCCTGTTGTACTCGAAATTCATTCGGGCAATGTCTATCAACGGTACTTGTTGTGGACAAACATAGGCGCAGGCTCCTGTGTTGGTACAACTTCCAAAACCTTCATCATCATGGGCTTTGACCATGGCTACTACTCTTTCTGCCCTTTCCAATTTCCCCTGAGGGAGTTTTGCAAGATGAGAAACTTTGGCTGATAAAAATAGGGCAGCCGAAGAGTTTTTACATACTGCTACGCAAGCTCCACACCCTATACATGCAGCACTGTCAAATGCACTTTCAGCAACATCGTGGTGAATTGGTGTAGAATTTGCCTCTGGCGCCATTCCCGTTAAGGAAGAAATATAACCTCCTGCTTGAATAATTTTATCGAGTGAAGAACGGTCCACCTTAAGGTCCCTGATTAGTTTAAATGACTTTGCTCTAAAAGGTTCTATAACAAGGGTGTCACCATCCTTAAAAGACCTTAAGTGGGTTTGGCAAGTTGTATAATGGGACCCTGGACCATGAGCCTCACCATTGATGACTATTGAACATTGACCACAAATTCCTTCACGACAATCGTGATCAAATTCAATGGCAGGGATACCTTCCACAGAAAGTCTTTCATTCAAAAGGTCAAGGAGTTCCAGAAAAGCCATGTCCTCATGTAACTCATCCAACACAAATGTTTCTAATTTTCCTTTGCTATTTGAACTTTCCTGTCTCCAAATTTTAAGTGTTAGTTTCATGTGCTTTATCTATTTATAGGATCTTACAGCTGGTTTAACTTCTTCAAAATCCAATTCTTCCTTATGCAAATTCCATTTTTTATCACCAGTCCATTCCCAAGCTGAAGAATACATATAATTTTCGTCATCTCTTAAGGCCTCCCCATCAGGAGTTTGATATTCCTCTCTAAAATGAGCTCCGCAGCTTTCTTTACGATCTAGGGCATCAATGGCCATTAATTCAGCTATCTCCAGATAATCGGCCAGTCGACCGGCTTTTTCTAATTCAGAATTTGGACCATCACCCTTACCTGCCACTGCCACATTGGTCCAAAATTCGTGTCGTAATTTTTTAATTTCATCTATTGCCCATAACAAGCCTTTTTCGTTTCTTGACATGGCGACCTCCTTAAACATGATTGCACCTAATTTTCGGTGTATTTGATCGACAGCAATATTCCCCTTGATATCAAGAATTTTTTGAATTTGATCTTTGACCTCCTTTTCGACCAGATCAAATTCAGGAGATTCTGTTGATATCGCCCCTGTTCGGATATCGTCACTTAAATAATTGGAAATAGTATTAGGCAATATAAAATTGCCATCAACAGAGGCCTGAAGTAGTGAATTTGCTCCTAGCCGATTAGCACCATGATCAGCAAAATTGGCCTCTCCTACGGCAAAAACCCCGGGAAGACTTGTCTGCAATTCGTAATCTACCCATAGTCCTCCCATGGAGAAGTGTGCTGCGGGAGAAATTTTCATGGGTTCTATATAGGCATCGATCCCTGTTATTTTTTGATACATAGTGAACAGATTACCATAACGTTCTTTGATTGTGTCAACTCCCAAACGCCCGATGGCTGTTTGAAAGTCAAGGTAAACGGCATTTTTTAAAGGCCCAACTCCAAATCCTTTGTCAAGTCGTTCTTTTGCTGCTCTGGATGCCACATCTCTAGGCACGAGATTTCCAAAAGCCGGATATCTTCTTTCAAGGTAATAATCTCTTTCTTCTTCAATAATATCACCAGGTTTTCGTTTATCGTTTTTATCCTTAGGAACCCATATTCTTCCGTCGTTTCTAAGCGATTCTGACATCAATGTTAGTTTTGATTGATGTTCTCCTGATTGTGGAAGGGCAGTAGGATGAATCTGAGTCCATGAAGGGTTGGCGAAAAATGCACCCTTTTTATGTGCTCTCCAGGTGGCCGAACCGTTAGAGTTCATTGCCAGGGTGGATAAATAAAATAGTTTACCATAGCCTCCTGTTCCCAAAACAATGGCATGGGCAGCATGTCTTTCTATTTCTCCTGTAACAAGATTACGGGCAATAATTCCACGTGTTTTTCCATCAATGATGACATAATCCAAGACCTCGTGTCTTGTAAATTGTTCTAATTTTCCCACTTTGACCTGTTTCATCATGGCTTGATATGTGGCCAATAACAATTGCTGACCTGTTTGACCACGAGCATAAAACGTTCTTGACACCAACACACCTCCAAAAGATCTGTTACTCAAATAACCACTGTATTCTCTTCCAAACGGAACACCCTGAGCTACCATGTGATCTATCAATTTTGTAGAACACTCAGCCATTCTGTATACATTAGACTCTCTGGATCTAAAATCACCACCCTTAATGGTATCATAGAACATCCTATGAACGGTGTCGCTATCGTTTTTGTAATTTTTAGCCGCATTGCCTCCTCCTTGGGCTGCGGCCGAATGAGCCCTTCTAGCTGAATCCTGAAAGAAAAATACCTTTACATTGTATCCAAGCTCTGCTAAAGAAGCCGCGGCACCTCCTCCTGCCAGTCCAGCTCCGACAACGATGATGTCTAAATTTTTTCTATTGGCCGGATTGATCAATTTGTTCTTAGACAAGTAATTTTGCCACTTATCTTTTAAAGGTCCGGAAGGGGTTTTTGCGTCTAATGCCATAATTTTCAGAGTTCTTTAAAGTAAATTACCAAAGGAATAATTGCGTATAAAATGGTTAGTGCAATGCTAAACCAAAGGGCAAAAGTTTTGATGAATTTCAAAACTCTTTTTTGATGAAACCCTAATGAAATATGTGCGCTTTCTATACCATGAACCAGATGAAATCCAAGGGCTATGATTCCTATTTCATAGAGAATCACATACCATCCTATTTTAAAAGTTGCAATAACGAGGCTGTACAGATCATGCTCAATCTCCAGAACTTTATATTTCAACCAGAACTGAGCCATGTGGATAATAATAAAAATACCGATTACTGTTCCAAGTAAGCCCATATTTCTAGCGTACCATTTACTTGAGCCAGAGTCGGTTTTTTGGTATTTTTCACCTTTAGATTGCTTATTTTTAAGCGTGATAAGTATCGCATCTATAACATGCAATAATAAAAAAGAATAAAGGATCCATGCTATAACTGAAACAGGCCAAAAGGAAACTAGAAAATGAGAATAGGCATTGTACATATCATGCGCATTTTCAACATTTCCCCAAAACTCAATCGGAAAATAAGAATCCGGAATAATAAGAATAAGATTGCCGATTAAGTGAATAATTAAAAAGAAGATGATAAAAAGGCCGGTGATGGCCATGACATTTTTACGGCTAACCGAGCTGCGAAATAATCCTTTTTTTTCTAACATTTGAGCAGGTTATTAAGATTAGCTCAAAAGTAAAAAAAAACGAGATAGAATGTTCTATTTCGCACAAAGATTATTTATCTTTTAATTCCTTTTGCAGATTGTTTTCTAATTCCAGCTTTTCTTCTTTCGTAAGTTTTTCAGACCCATCGCAAGGGCTTAAATGTTTTCCAAATAATTGTGTCATCAAATTATTTTGCGCAGTGTATCTTTTGCAGTATTTACAGACCATAAGATGAAAACTCAGCCTAATTTTATCATAAACAGTGGCTTCCCCGTATTGATTTTTATCGCAAATGGTTGTGGCCTCATCGCAATTTATCATAAATTTCATACCCAATTATTTAATTTTTAAACCAATTATTTTCCATGCAATTTCTCAACTGAAGCCTGGCTCGGTGTATTATAACCCATAAGTTTGACGGTGTAATGTCAAGTTCATTACAAATTTCTTCTGTTTCATATTGCTGTACAGTTTTTAATAAAAAAACCATTCTGTGTTTTTCCGGCAATTTATTAATACAAGCGTCTAAAGCACTTTTGAGCTCTGTATTTTCTATTTCCTTTTCGGCTTCATTTCCCCAGCTTTGGGGAACCCTTTCCTCTATCCAATTTCCTTTCTTTTGACCTTTATCATAGAAACTCATGCGAACTTCTTTCTGACCTTTGGCAGAATTGATCTTGCGGTAATGATCTATAATCTTTCTTTTCAAGATAGATACAAGCCATGTAAGTTCAGCCGCCTCACCTCTATAGTTATCTTTTCCCTTGATTCCGGAAAAAAATGTCTCCTGAACCAAATCTTTGGCTATTTCCTGTCCGTCAACTCTGGTAATGGCATAATTGTATAAATAATCGGCATATTGACTAATCCATTTATTGGGGTCTAATATATGTTTAACCTTATCCGGCATTATCTTGAGTTTATTTTTTTTTGTAAATATAAGAATGCTAAAGGATATAAAATAATCATTTGAAATAGACCTCAAAAAGTTTATGGATTTGGTATATTTGTTTTCTATTTTATAAATCAAGTAAAATGAGCGGATTTTTATCTTCATCCATCGCAAGAAAGGTGGCCATGGCCTTATCGGCACTTTTCTTAATCATGTTCCTTATCATTCATTTAGCAGTTAATTTAACCTCACTTTTTAGCGAGCAACTCTTTAATGAAATGTCCCATTTTATGGGAACCAACCCTTTAATTCAATTTGCAATGCAGCCAGTCCTTATTTTCGGAGTGGTTTTTCATTTTGTTATGGGTTTTATTTTGGAATGGAAAAACAAAAAAGCAAGAAATGTACAATATGTCAAATACAATGGTGGTGCAAATGCCAGTTGGATGTCAAGAAATATGATCTATTCAGGTCTGGTTATTCTGGCTTTCCTGGTTTTGCATTTTGTTGATTTCTGGTTTCCTGAAATGAATCATAAATACATTGAAGTCCTTCCTGAAGATCCAAGCAGGTATTTTACAGAGTTGCAGCATAAGTTTGTAAGCCCTATAAGGGTAGGGGCCTATGTAATTGCCTTTGTTCTACTGGCTTTACATTTACTTCACGGCTTTCAATCGGCTTTTCAATCAGTCGGTTTTAATAATAAATATACCAGTGCAGTGAAATCATTTGGAAAGTTTTATTCTTTTGCCATTCCATTCGGATTCATCATCATCGCTTTATACCACCATTTTAACCATTAATCTATTCATTTATGACTAAGTTAAACTCGAAAGTACCGAAGGGTCCAATAAAAGATAAATGGACAACGTATAAAGATAAGATTGATCTGGTAAATCCGGCCAACAAAAGAAATATTGATATCATTGTAGTCGGAACAGGATTAGCAGGAGGTTCAGCCGCCGCAACCCTTGCAGAATTAGGATATAATGTAAAAGCTTTTGCTTATCAGGATTCTCCCAGGAGGGCGCATTCAATTGCTGCTCAGGGCGGAATCAATGCTGCAAAAAACTATATGGGTGATGGAGATTCTAATTACCGTTTGTTTTACGATACCGTAAAAGGAGGAGATTACCGCTCAAGAGAAGCCAATGTACATCGTTTGGCTGAAGTATCAGGTAATATCATTGACCAGTGTGTAGCTCAAGGAGTTCCTTTTGCAAGAGATTACGGAGGATTATTAGATAATCGTTCTTTTGGGGGAGTTTTAGTTTCAAGAACGTTTTATGCTAAGGGTCAAACGGGTCAGCAGTTGCTTCTGGGCGCCTATTCGGCAATGAACAGACAAATAGCTCGTGGTAAGATCGAGATGTTTAACAGGCATGAAATGCTTGATGTGGTGATTATTGATGGTAAAGCCAGAGGAATTATCGCGAGAAATCTGGTAACAGGAGAAATAGAAAGACACAGCGCACACGCGGTTGTTGTTGGTACGGGTGGATATGGGAATGTTTATTTTCTATCGACCAATGCCATGGGCTCAAATGCCACGGCAGCCTGGAAAATGCATAAAAAAGGAGCATATTTTGCCAACCCTTGTTTTACTCAAATTCATCCAACGTGTATTCCAAGATCAGGTGATTATCAGTCAAAACTGACTTTGATGTCTGAATCCTTAAGAAACGATGGAAGAATATGGGTTCCGGCAAAAATTGAAGATGCAAAAGCCATTCAGCAAGGGAAATTAAAACCCACCCAAATTGCCGAGGAAGACAGAGATTATTATTTGGAAAGAAGGTATCCTGCTTTTGGAAACCTTGTTCCCCGAGATGTAGCTTCACGAGCGGCCAAAGAAAGATGCGATGCCGGATTTGGTGTGAATGCCACTGGAGAAGCGGTTTATCTCGATTTTGGAGCAGCTATTAATCGTTATGGAACAGAGCAGGCTAAACTTCATCATATTGCAAATCCTTCAGAGGAAAAAATCATCGATTTAGGAGCAAAAATAATTGAAGAAAAATATGGCAACCTCTTTCAAATGTATGAAAAGATCATAGATGAGGATCCTTATAAAACACCAATGATGATTTACCTCCTCCACCTGAAGAACCACCTCCACCTGAAGAACCTTCAGTTCCACCAATTGATGTAAGT
>JAUXCI010000169.1 GCA_030618945.1 Flavobacteriaceae bacterium | reverse complement strand
TGAAAGTCAAGAATTAAATAAGGTAATTGATAGCCCTTTAATTTACTGTTTGACAAGAGCTGATACTTCTTTTTTGCAGAAACTGATGGATTTTACCGAAAATAATTACATGAATGAAAACCTGTGCAGTGATGATTTTCTTAGGCAATTAGGTTACAGTAAATCTCAGTTCTATCGTAAAATAACGGGGCTTTTTGGAAAATCTCCGAATATTTTTTTAAAAGAGTACCGTTTGAGTAAATCCCTTGCCCTATTAAATAGAAGCGACGTCAATATTTCGGAAATTGCCTTTAAAATTGGGTTTAAGAGTCAATCCTATTTTTCAAAGTGTTTTCTAAAACGATATAAAGTGCCCCCTTCTTATTATAAGTTGATGATCAAAACGTAGAAAATAATATGTAAAAAAATCACACTTGAACCAAAAGCACACATTTTTGAATCAAATGAAAACAGGATTTGCTTCAATTGAACCTAATTTTGATTGAATAATTTAACTAAAAAAAAACAATATTATGTCCCAAACACTTTATGAAAGACTAGGCGAATTTACAGGAATTACTAAACTGGTAGATGATGTCGTCGATATTCATATGACGAATCCAAATGTAAGTCCAAGATTTCTTCCCTTAAATGAAGAGCCTGAACGATTGAAGACAATAAAGCAACATACAGTAAACTTTTTTTGTGCCGGATCTGGTGGCCCTCAGGAATATAAAGGGCGAGACATGGCTACTACGCACAAGGGAATGAATATTTCAGAGCAAGAATTTATGGCGGTTGTAGATGATATAATGGAAGCAATGGATAAGAATAATTATAAAGAAGAAGATAAGAAAGATGTCCTGGCCATTCTCTATTCGCTCAAAGAAGGTGTTATTCGCTTATAATTGATGAGGATAAACTGTAGATTGGAGCAAGTTGGGAACCTGCCATAGAGGGTCAAAATGCGGAGAGTCAACTGATTAACCTTGCCTTATTTTGGTTGATAATTAGTCTTCACTATAGCTCTTTGCCCTTGTTTTCAATTCTAGGATTTATAGGTTGGTAGTTTGACAAGATCATGGTTTTTTTCAAATCATCAAATTGGGAAACACGACGTTTAGTTTTTTTAAAATTGAGTGAAATAGAGTATATTGCTCAGAACAAAAGCTTGATCTGATTCAATTTAGTCCTTTTAACAGGTAACTATCAACAATATTGAATTACCAAGTTTCAGATCAAACCTTGATTGCACAATGAATTTTCTGATTGGCCCTCACCTCAATAGGATTATGCTCCCATTCTTGTTTTTATTACTTCAATTGGTTTCGATCAGCGCCTTTTCAAAACAACAAAATCCGGTATTAACGCAAAACAGGGCAGAATCATTGAATAATGAAGGTTCTGTTTATTATGAAAAAATTTATATTCACTTAGACAGATCTACTTATTCAATTGGTGAAGACATTTGGTTCAAAGCTTATCTTTTAGATGCGGAATCGAATTTACCAATTACCAAAAGTAAAATGGTACATGTAGAACTGATCAATTCATCAAATAAAATTGTTGATTCAAGAGTAATTAAAATTGTTGAAGGTGGTGGTGATGGTGAATTTCAGATACCCGCAAACTCAAAAGTAGGTGCATTTACTGTTAGAGCCTATACGGATTATATGAGGAATTTTGATGAAACGTCTTTCTTTAGAAAAATTATTCAGGTAAAGTCTGGAATATCCCAGATCTATCAAGAAGCAAGCCAACCAAAAGACAGTATTTCACTTCAAGGAGAGGATAATCTAATTGAATCCAAGCCTGATATTCAGTTTTTCCCTGAAGGAGGTTATATGGTGGCGGATTTATCATCACGTATTGGGTTTAAGGCACTTAATTCAGAAGGCAAAAGCATAAGTATTTCAGGTTATATTGAAGATGATAATGGAAAGAAAATAGTTGAATTTAGCACTTTGAATCTTGGGTTGGGAAGTTTTAGAATGAATCCAGAAATGGATAAAACTTATAAAGCGGTGGTGCAATATAAGGAAGAAATATACGAATATAGTTTAGTTGAGAGTTTAGAGAAAGGTATAAGTATGCAGGTTGTTGATAGAGGTGACCATTATCAAATCAATATACAATCTACATTGCCAAATGGTGTTTATCAACTTTCCTTTATTGGAAAGCAGCGAGGTATAGCAGTGTCTCAGGCCAAGTTGGAAACTAACAGCAAGAATGGATTGATTAAAGTGCCAAAGTCAAGTCTGGAAGAGGGTATTGTAAAGTTTACTCTTTACGATAAAAATTACAAACCGCTTAGCGAGCGTTTGGTGTATGCCGAAACTGAATTATCAAAGCCAGCTTTAAATATTCAAATTAATCAGGATAAGTATTATAAAAGGGATCAGGTTGAGATTGATTTTTATCTTGACGTATCCAAAAATCAATTACAACAAGCGAATATGTCAATTGCAATTACTGATTTGGCTATGGTTCCATTAAACGATTGTGATTTAGATATTCAATCCTATCTTATGTTAAGGTCTGAGCTAAAAGGTGAAATTGAAGATCCTTGTTATTATTTCAACTCTAAGGAGCCTGAAAGAAAAAGAGTTTTAGATTTATTGATGATGACTCAGGGTTGGAGAAAATATCTTTGGAATGAAACAGTAGGCCTTGATGAGCAAAAATGGAAATACGCTTTTGAAACCGGTATTAATTTTAAGGGTACTGTCAAAAGTATATATAATCATAAGGTACCTGTAAATTCCGATATATCGTTAACCTATAAAAACAGAGATCTTCTTGGGCATGTTAGTGCAAAAACAATTGATCAAGGGAGGTTTTTATTTCAAGGGTATCAATTTAATGACAGCACTTCGATAATAATTCAGGCCGAAAAGGATGTCGTTAAAAAAGGTAAAAAATCGAGAAAATCTACATTAAAAAACAGGGATTTTTATATAGAATTAGATTCGTTTATGCCACCAAAGATCACTATAAAACCTGGCTATTCAAAACCATTTGATGATGTTGGCGATTCTGGCCCTGAAGCCCGAAAAAGGGCAAGATACCTAGATTCTCTTTATGCCAATCAACTTGATTTTGTAAATTTAGGAGAGATTGAGTTGACAGCAATTAGTAAAAAAAGGGAAAATGATAAATATCTGAGAAAAGACATGCGTTATGTGCAGCCCACGGCGAGGGTAGACTATGAAAAGTTACACGTAACTGCTTTGGGTAATGATTTGTTTTGGACCTTGGTAAATAATGTTCCTGGTTTAAGCATGGTTGGAGATCAGTTGGTATATAGAGGTGGGAGCTCTTCTTTATCAGGTGATAGAGGTGCTGGAATGGCCTACCTTCTTAATGGGATACCAGTTACAGATATAAATTATTTAGTCAACGCCGATGAAGTTAGTTTTATAGACATTTTAACCGGCCCTTCTGCGGTCATGTATAGTGCAATAACGGTAATAGCCGTGTACACCAAAAGAGCTTCTGATCAAAGCATAAATTTCGTGAATAGATCTCAAAAAAAAGGGATTATGAGTTTTATTCATCCGGGGTTTTATAAGGCAAGAAAATTTTATGAACCTAATTATAAATCGACTAACTCTGAAGAGAAAATACCGGATTTTAGAACAACGCTTTTTTGGAAACCAACTTTAAAATTGGATAAGAATGGTAAGGCTAGAATTTCCTTTTATGCAGCAGATGCCTCAACTACATATAAGGTGGAAATTGAAGGGGTCACGTTAGATGGTTATCCTATTAAAAATAAAGCTTTTTTTGATGTGGAATAATGAGGGCGCAGCAGTTGAAAACTCAGTTGTTGCCTATAATAATAGTTTATACGTTGGTTCCTACAGAGGTATTGTTAGAAATTCCTCAAAGCCAAAAAATAGTGGGACCCTATCAATCTGAGTAACAAAAATAGGCGTTGCAACAGATATGAGGTTTTTTAAATTCAACCAATATACTAAACCCTGTAATAGTCTCCTCTCCAGTTTGTAATTGCTTTTTTAATATCATTTTCTGACATTTTCTCTTTGACGGCCCTTTCTACTAGAGCGTGGAATTCATCATCTGATGCGAATCTTAAACCAACAATTTGCCTTGTCGTTAATTCCTTTGGTAAAGTATTTTTTGTCAATAAAAAATATCTAAAGTTTTCTTCGGCACAAATCGCTCTGTCCTGTGCTTTTAAAGCAAATACTCTAGCGTAAAATGCGGTGAACATTAGAAGCAGGGAAGTCATTACCAATAAAGCGGCAGAATAAAAATTATCTGGGGAAGATTTCACGAGGTTAACAATGCTTCCAATAAGTAGAAACAGGGTTCCCAGAAGCGTTATAAAATGATAAAGCGGAACAAATCGACGGTGATTGGAATAGTTCTGTTGAGTCATGGATGTAGTTTTAAATCGTTGAATCGTAAAGATACTTTTTTTTGAACCGAAACCTTGAAATCATGAATAAGAAAAATGATAATGCAAATACCAATTTATAGGCTATAATGAAGAATTTAAAAATATTGCTTAAATTGTGACGGTACAAACAAAATTCTAAAGGCTAAGTAAGTGTCTCCCACAACTGCTTAGTCTTTTTTTTGTAACAGTTATAAAAGAAAAACCCGGATCATGATCATCATTCCCGGGCCTTATTAAATTTTCATTACTATTTCTTTTGATTAGAAATCAGCATCTGCATCTCCTTCCCCAACAGGCTCTTTACCAGTTCTGATATATCCCAGTTTCGATACGTCAGAAAAACTAAAATAAATAGGTTTTTCGTTTCTGACAAGGTCAATTACGTGTTCATACATATACATTGAATAGCGTAAATACACTAATTTGGAATTAACATCGTAATAATTGTCAGGTAGCGCTTTTCCGTCTGGGTAGAAAGTTGCCTGTAAAACATAGTCATCATCATGGTAACATTTTACTATGACCCGTGGATATAATTGCTTATTTCCAGAACGCCCTGCCTGAAAGTGAACCCAATATTGATTTATTTCGCTAACTATTACTTTTGCTTTCATAATATGAAGATTTAATTAATTAATTTGTTTTCAGGTTAAATTTAGGATTCACAAGATATAAATTCATTGGGACAATTGGAAAATTTTTACATAAGAAGGAGTATTTTTTTTCTGAAAGGCCATAAAAATCTTATAAGGAGTTATCTTGGAAAACAAAAATCTCAGAATAATATTTCGGATCAAGGAGGATTAGGTGATTTATTAGGGGGCCTGTCAGGTGGACAGGGTGGTGCAATGGAGTCTATGGCGTCCCTTATACAGGGCTTTGATTCTAATGACAGTTCGATAGATGATATTACCGGCTTGGTTTCTGGCGTTTCCAGTTCTAAGGGTAGATTAGGTGATTTGTTGAAGAGTTTTTTGAAATAGTTTTAAAAATTATTATAGGAAGAAGGTTTTTTCTTATGAAGTTTATAAAAGGATAGAAAGCATTATTGAGTTAATGCTTTTTTTACTTAATTTTATAGAAAGAACCCTTCATTGGGTTTGAGTTTATGGCAATAGTTTTTAATTTTAATATGATGAAGAAAGATGTTAGAATTTATTTATTGGGGTTGCTTTTATTCACAATAGCCATGGGGAATGCCCAACAAAAGGAAATAGTTATTGACGATGATTTAGCTGCTAATTCAGAAAAATTAAAAGTCAAAATGGGAAGCCAGTGGATGGGTAAAATATTTAAATTCAAATTCGGAGAATATGCTGTGAAAGACAGTAAAAACGGAGTAGCAAGCTCCTCTAGAAACGGGAAAGTTTTTTCCACTGAAGGGACAACAAAGTTTGATGTGAAATT
Source organism: Flavobacteriaceae bacterium (assembly GCA_030618945.1). Taxonomy (GTDB): domain Bacteria; phylum Bacteroidota; class Bacteroidia; order Flavobacteriales; family Flavobacteriaceae; genus Lutimonas. The sequence goes on along the minus strand of JAUXCI010000169.1, from coordinate 40 downwards.
TTCATTTGATCTGGGTAATAAGTCGAATGAAGATGCCACG
>JAUXCI010000215.1 GCA_030618945.1 Flavobacteriaceae bacterium | reverse complement strand
TTTTCCAAAGTGTTACAGTAGCCTCGTCACCTGCTTCCCATTTTCGCAGCATTTCCTGAGCCTCTATCAAAATAGGGGCACGCTTTTTCGCTTCTTCTTCAGACAAGCCCGTATTTATCAAAACTTCAATTTCTTTTTTGTATTCTTTATCGAATTTTACGTAATAGTTCCCTACAAGTTTATCTCCCTTAAGCCCTGTGTTTTCAGGTGTCTCACCCTTGCCAAATTTTGTCCAGGCAACCATGCTTTTACAAATGTGAATACCGCGATCATTAATGATCTGGGTCTTATAAACTTTTTTGCCCGAAGCTGAAAGTATTTCTGCTACAGCGTATCCCAATAAGTTATTTCTTATATGACCGAGATGTAATGGTTTGTTCGTGTTTGGGGAGGAATACTCCACCATAATAGCCTCTTCCTGGGTTTTCACAAACCCAAAATTAGAGCCGTTTGAAATTGAATTAAAAAACTCCACATAGTAATTATCACTGATCACAAGGTTTAAAAATCCTTTAACCACATTGAATTGGATAACTATTTTTGAGTGTTCTTTAATGTATTCACCTAATGTACTCGCTATTTCAAAAGGGTTTCCTTTGATGAATTTTAACAGGGAAAATACGACAATAGTAATATCTCCTTCAAAATCTTTACGGGTTTCCTGAAACTCGATCTGACCGATATCAAGCCCATAAATTGATTGAATACCTTTTTTAACTATAGGGTCTAGAATATTTTGAACCACGATATTTACTATTTGTTATGAGCGGCAAAAATAATTATTTTACCTTGATAATGGATATTTATATTACATTTGATTGAAGCACCTATAGAAATGGAGAGAATAATTAATGAATTACCCGAAAAAGCAAAAGAAAAATGGGTGGAAAACAAAAAGTATTTTGCCAAATTAAAAAAGAGGCCACCTAAAAGACTGGACCTTATCGTGCATGAGATTCACGATCTTGAATTTGAATCGACAGATTGCCTTGATTGTGCCAATTGCTGCAAAACAACAAGTCCTATCTTTATTGAAAAAGATATTTCAAGGATTTCTAAGTACTTGAAAATGAAGGAACATCAATTTATATCTCAATATTTGGACAGGGATGACGATGATTTTATGGTATTAAAAAGTGCTCCTTGCACTTTTTTAGCAGAGGATAATTCCTGCCTTATCTATGATGTTAGACCCAAGGCATGTGGCGAGTACCCACATACGAACAGAAAAAAGTTTATTAAGATAACTGATCTTACCCTTAAGAATACTGAGATTTGTCCTGCCGTTTTTAATATTATCGAAGACTTAAAAAAGAAAGTGCCTTTATAAGAAACATTTTCTTTTGATGATGACCAAGGTCAACGATGTTATTAGTTTGAATTGACTCCCTTATGGGTAAAGTAAATATTTGCTTCGTATTTGATTAAATTTTTTGAGATCAGCCGTCCATGTAGCTCTGATTTTATCTGCATTCATACCGCTTTCAATCTGTTTTTGAAGCTTTTCGTTTCCGGCATGTGCGGTAAAGGTTTTTCCAAAAAATTCTTTGTCAGACGGAGTCTTATGATAGGCATCTAAAAGCCATTCAAGATTTACTTTACTAAGTTTGGAGGTGTTGGACAAGTCTATTCCAAAGCAATTTTCTCCTTTGAATTTTGGATACTTAGCCCCTACATTGGCTTGGGGTATGTATTTAAATTCGGATTCCGGAAAAAATGGTGCCCCATAGCGTTGAAATTGATATTCGGTACCCCTTCCCGTATTGATGATAGTACCTTCAAAAAACCCCAGACTAGGGTATAAGTTTATTGACAAATCATTAGGTAAGTTGGGTGAAGGACGGATACTTAGACTATAACTTTTATCATGACTGTAATTTGCAATTGGAATAACCCGAAGTTCACATTTTATACCATTGGCAAGCCATAACTCACCATTAACCATTTGTGCATATTCACCTATGGTCAATCCATAAACCAAGGGTACCGGATGCAAACCAAGGAATGAACTGTATTTAGATTCCAGAATAGGCCCATCAACATAATGTGCATTTGGATTTGGTCTGTCTAGAACGATCAAGGGAATTCCTTGCTCAGCACAGGCCTCCATCACATAGCTCAAGGTCGAAATATAGGTATAGAATCGCACCCCTACATCCTGAATGTCAAACAATACCAGCTCAACACCTTTAAGTTGTTCTGGTCCAGGTTTTTTATGTTTTCCATAAAGGGATAACAATGGTAATCCCGTTTTTAAATCTTTATCATCAGCCACTTTCTCTCCTGCATCTATTTGACCTCTGAATCCGTGTTCGGGTGCAAAAACCTTTACAATGTTAATATCAAGACTTAGAAGGGTATCAACTAAGTGAGTATAAGAATGCTTATATGTGCCACTTCGTTCAAATTTAACAACAGAGGTTTGGTTTGCAACAAGGGCAATTTTCTTGCCTTTTAAAAAAGGTAAATAAGATTGGGTAAGATCAGCTGCAGGAATAATATTTAAGGAATCTTCAATCCCAAGAAAATACTGGTCAATGCTTGGGTTTTGGAGATGATTTATGGATGTATTACTTTTAAATGATGTCAATACAAAAAGGAAAATGATTAATTCAGTTACTAAAATTAAATATGTATTTTTGGACTGAATTAAACTTTTCATGTCGGTTTGAATTACGAGTTGTTTATTGCGAAGCGCATTATTGCATCAAAGGAACACAAAAATAGTGTTTCGTCTCCTATAATAAAAATTTCCGTTTTGGCTATCGCCATCGGAATCATTGTGATGCTTTTTTCCGTGGCTACAGGAGTTGGACTTCAAAAAAAGATCAAAGAGAAAATTTCAGGGTTCAACGGAGACATTCAGATCAGTACTTATGACACGAATAATTCAAAAATAACGGTAAGCCCCGTAGATATAAATCAAGAATTTTACCCAGATTTTCCAGCAGTTCCCAACGTAAAAAAAGTTCAGGTATATGCCACTAAGGCAGGAATTATAAGAACTCCGGATGAATTTGAAGGCGTCATTTTAAAGGGTGTTGACACAGCTTACGATTGGTCGTTTTTCAATGAGTATATTGTTTCAGGAAATAAACCTGTAATTGGTGATAAAGTGTCTAATGAGGTACTGATTTCAGCTAAAACGGCTGGTAGGTTAAGGTTAAAAACAGGTGATTCGTTCCATATGTTTTTTGTAAAAGATGACCCGAATAAAGCCCCTAACTCCAGGAAATTTACAGTGTCGGGAGTTTTTAATTCAGGCTTCGAAGAATTTGATGAGACTTTTATCATTGGAGACATAAAACATATACAAAGAATAAATAAATGGGAAGCTGACCAGGTGGGTGGATTTGAAATATTTGTTCATGATTTTGATAAACTAAAAGAAACGGGCTTTGAAATCTATAATTCAATAGATCCCTCTCTAAATGCTTTTACTACTGCCGAAAAGTTCCCTGCGATTTTTGAATGGCTGAGCCTGTTCGATACCAATATTATTGTGATTATCGCCATTATGATCCTTATTGCGGGAATCAATATGATCACGGCTTTACTAGTGTTGATTCTTGAAAGAACCCAGATGATAGGTGTATTAAAGGCCCTTGGGAATCACAATTGGAGCATACGAAAGATATTTTTATACAATGCCGCATTTCTTATAGGGAAAGGTATGCTATGGGGAAACGCTATTGGCGTAGGACTCTTGCTCATTCAGAAATATTTTGGTTTAATCACTCTTGACCCGGAAACTTATTACGTTAATCAAGCGCCAGTGCACTTGAGCGCCTATTCACTGTTGTGGATCAATTTAGGGACCTTAATTCTTTGTTTGCTAATGTTAATTATTCCTTCATTTATAGTTAGTAAAATTAGTCCCGTAAAAGCAATAAAATTTGATTAAATTTGCATTCCGAAAATGAATCAATATTCATTTTGATTATATAGGTATTAAAAACAAATTATATTGAGCATATGAAATACGATATTATTGTCATAGGAAGTGGACCTGGAGGATATGTTACTGCCATTAGAGCTTCTCAATTAGGATTTAAAGTAGCGGTTGTAGAAAAATCAGAACTAGGTGGTATATGCCTTAACTGGGGTTGTATTCCAACAAAGGCATTGCTAAAAAGTGCTCAAGTGTATGAGTATTTAAAGCATGTGGATAGCTACGGTCTAAAGGCTACGGAAATTGATAAGGATTTTTCGGCAATAGTTAAAAGGAGCAGAGGTGTAGCAGAAGGAATGAGCAAAGGAGTTCAGTTCTTAATGAAAAAGAATAAAATAGATATAATTGAAGGCTTTGGGAAAATAAAAACTGGCAAAAAAGTTGAGGTAACAGATGCTGATGGTGGACTTAAAGAATTCACTGCTGATCATATTGTAATTGCAACCGGAGCAAGATCGAGAGAATTACCGTTTTTACCAATTGACGGTAAAAAAGTAATTGGATACCGGCAAGCCATGGTATTACCAGAGCAACCTAAAAGTATGATCATCGTAGGGTCGGGTGCCATAGGTGTTGAATTTGCTTATTTTTATAATTCGATGGGAACTGAGGTAACCGTAGTTGAATTTCTACCAAATATTGTGCCTTTGGAAGATGAAGAAGTTTCTAAACAATTTGAACGCTCTCTAAAAAAGTCCAAAATTAAGGTAATGACTAATGCCAGTGTTACGAAAGTTGATACTTCGGGCAAAGGAGTTATTGCAACAGTCTCGACCAAAAAAGGAGAAATTACCCTGGAAGCAGA
>JAUXCI010000195.1 GCA_030618945.1 Flavobacteriaceae bacterium | reverse complement strand
TGATGAATATACGGAAAAGGAGGGGATTTGAAAGATGAAAGTTATAAAGAAAAAAGTCTCAGGATAGTTCTCACAATCCAATTATCACAGCTTCTAATCTTTAAATCATTAGAGTATTTCAAGGTCTAATTTTAATCATGAAAACGCGGAATAGTGTTTTACTCAGATCTCTTTTAAGGCCTCCTCCACCGTTGCTTTTACATCTATGATTGTACTAAATCCAGACATATCTAGAACTTCTTTAACGATAGCATTAGGATGACAAAGTATGACCCTTCCTGAATTGGCCATTATCTTTTTTGCAGTTGCCAGAAATATTCTGAGCCCCGCACTACTCACATACCTAGTGTCTTCAAGATTAATAAGCATTTTCTTGGTGCCTTTCTCTAAAGATTTATTGATTTCGACTTCCGCGTCAGGAGAAGTGTTAGTGTCAAGATTCCCTTTTAGCGCGACAATGACAACATCATTTATTTCTTTTAATGTGATTTCTAGACTCATCCTTATTTAATATTTATATTGTATTTGATCAAATTTATTATATTTTTATTGGACTTTCTTATGTAATGGTACTCATCCACCAAATTTTTAACAATATGAACACCCAATCCTCCTAGGTTTCTTTCTGTAACTGATAATTTACTGTCTGGTGATTCATTTCTAAATGGGTTAAAGGGTATTCCATCATCTTCAATGGTAATAATTAGGCGCAAATATTTAAGTTGAAATTTTACTTGAATCTCATGTTCATGATAGTCATCAAAGGCATAAGAGATAATATTATTTAATAATTCATCTAAAACAATATTAAATTTTTGAATGGCAGCTAAATTTAAATCATTTTCTGTTGCAAATGCTTCAAAATGAGCTATAACAATGGGCATCTCGCTTAGCTTGTTCTGTATTTTAACCGACCCCAGTTCACTTGAATGCTTATCCTTGTCTTGTAAATATTGTAATGCAAGTACTGTAATATCATCAAACTGTTCTGTGCCGTTTTCAAATTCCTTGACACTTTTAACGATGATATCAGTTAAAGATCGAGTTGAATCATATTCTCCTTCCTGAATCAATTTTAACAATCTTACCACCGTATAGAATTCTTCATTTTTGTTTTGAGCTTCAGAAACACCATCGGTATAGGCCATAACAATATCATCTTTGTTAATATACAAGGTAGTTTCTTTATAGGTCATTCCTTCCATGGCTCCAATAACAGGCCCATGCAGATCATTCAATACAATGATATTCCGATTTTCACCAATAACATAAGAAGGATTGTGACCGGCATTTGAATAGATAAGTTTACCTGTATCCGTATTTAAAATGGCTGCAAATACCGTGATAAACATATAGGCATCATTGTCTTTGGCAATTTCATTATTAACCTGAGTTAAAATACTCGCGGTAGATTTATCATTAGCAGCTTTGGATTTAAGCAAGGTTTTGGCCACTGCCATTTCCAAGGCAGCCGGAACACCTTTTCCTGACACATCGCCAACTGCAAAATAAATATGGTTTTCATCTAAAAAGTGAAAATCATAAAAATCGCCTCCAACTTCTCGTGCCGGAATAAGATCGGCATAAACATCTATTTCTTTTCTTTCGGGAAATGCGGGGAAATTCAAAGGTAACATACTCATTTGTATATCTTTACCTACATTCAATTCGCTTTCCATTCGTTTGTTTGCCTTAAGCAGAATTGCTTCATCCTTTTTTCGCTTTGTGATGTCTCGAATAATTCCGCTAAAACTCATTTCATTGATACCCTCCCACATGGATAAGGCCAAACTCACCGGGAAAATTGTTTTGTCTTTCTTTTGACCTTCCATTTCAATTATATGTCCAATGGCTCTTTTTTTGCCTCCCATCAAAACTCTATTCATACCATCGTGGTGACGCTTATGGTATTTTTTAGGTATGATAAGGTCCAGGTTTTGGCCCAAAGCCTCTTCCTCGGTATAGCCAAAAATTTTAGTGGCCGCAGGATTCCAGGATTCTATGACACCTTTTTTATCAGCGGATATAATGGCGTCAATTGCACTGGAAGTTATCGAACGAAATCTGTTTTCAGAAGCCGTAATTTTTTCTTCAGCATCTTTGTGTTCAGTCATATCTCTTCCAATTCCAATAAGCCCAGCCAATTTTCCATCACTCGTGAAATAAGGAGTTTTCAAAGTTTCAACAACCACACGCTTCCCATCTTGCATAAAACTGACAGTCTCAAATAATGATGAAGATGATGATTTTAGAATCATGTCGTCTTCTATCATATGTTTGTCCGCCCTGTCAAATGGTAAAATATCAAGGTCCGTTTTGCCCATTAATTTATCGGTCTCTAAACCAATATGTTTTTCAAAAGCTCGGTTGGCACCCAGGTATTTCTTATCTGTATCCTTGTAAAAAATGATGTCTGGAATAGCATTAATCAATATTTTTAAAAATGCCTTTTCTTCGTTCAATTCCTTTGTTCTTAAAATAACCCTGTCCTCCAAATCATCTTTAGCTTTTATCAAGGCCTGATTAGCTTTTTCCCCCAGCTCAAGTGAAAAAAGAATAGCTAAAATCATCAGTATGACCACTCCTCCAAATAGGGCCAATACTGTTGTCCGCATAGCAGTATAAGTAGATTTCCCTTCCTTCACGTCAATTTCAGATGCTAAACCCAAGCCTAAGTCGGAATCCCATAACCAAGATCCATAGACTGGTACACCACGATAATCCCTGTATCCAGACATATTTGTTCCAGACTTTCCTTTAATAGCTTCATTGGCCATAAAGGTTAGCGGTTGTTGCTGCCTGGGAAGTTTCGACTTGAAGCCAGTCATCATGTTACCACCCGGGTCCCTGATTTCCAGCTGAAGTATATCCTCCTGATCATAAGAAATTAATCCTACGCGTCTTAAATCAGATTTAAATCTGCTCTCAGAGAGAAGTCTTCCGGTAGTCCCAAATACATAGCTTTCTCCGGTTTTACCATTCCTGCTTAACTGCATGACTCTAGAAAACCCAAGTGTGGGATCAATTCGAATGGCTAAGGCAGCAAGAATTTCTCCAGAGCTACTTTCTATAGGTGTTGCGAAAAAGATAGTTGGAGGCTTGCTAACAGCTCCGTTACCTTCTTGTTCATTTAAATGAACATCTGATTCTATGGGGGGAACAAAAACTGAATTTCCCTCGAAAACTTTTTGAATCAAATCTGGTCTTTGGTCGTAAATAACGTTTTGAATACCTATGTTTTGATTTCTTGACGAAGCGAGGTTTAGATAATTTTTATCGATAATAAAAAAACCGGCGCTTTCAAGTGAGTTTTGATATTCATCGTAAAATGCTCTTAATTTAAGCAGGGCATCAGAAGATAGTAAGGCATTTTTATCTTTTGAAACATTTAAAATTTCTCTGGTGGCTTCAACAAGAACAGGATCTTTCCCAAATTCCTGCATAATTAACTTGTGAGTATCTACCCATAATTGCAACCTTTCATGCGTGTTTTCCAATGTTATCTCAAGATTTACCTCTAAGTCATTTAGGAATTTTTTCTTATTATGTTCCATAGCTAACCATCCGAAAAAGGATATAACAAACAATATCAATAAGGTTCCCAAAATCGTAATTATTCTAAATCTTCGAGAGCCAATTTCCAGCACTATTTCTTCTTTGACGATCTTTTTAAAAAAATATTTTATTGAATAATGTCCAATAATAAATAGAATAATAATGGCAGCTATACTTTTCAATATCAAATTTGTAAAATCAATAGCCTCTTCTTTTTGAACCTTGCCTGCCATAATCCAATTATTACGAATTTCATTCATTTCGTCAATCGAGATACTCTCTAAGCCTTTTTGCAAAATATTTTTTAAAAGAAGGTTGTTTTTATGAACCGCAATATGAAGTGGAGGAGATTCCATTTTATCCAGTTGAACCTCTGTTGTAATCTTAAGGTTAGGGATAAAATTCTCTTTCATATAATAGGAAACAACTCCTATACTTTCAACAAACCCATCCAATTCTCCAACAGACACCTTCTTAAGCCCGTCTTGTATTGTTTCAACGGGAACTGTGTTTATGTCAGGATAGTTTTTTTCCAATTCAGACGTAATAGAAAACCCTTTAATTACAGCAATATTTTTATTTGAAAGATCATGAATAGAATTTATGGTATCATTTATGTTGGTGACTAATATACTTGGCTGGATATAATAACTTGAGGTAAACTCCATATAGCTGCTTCTTTCATCATCTTTAAACACAGCGGGTAATATTTGAATCTCATCGTTTTTGAATAGATCAAGGATCTCATTCCATGTATAACCATTGACAAACTTTATGCTCAATCCGGTTTTTTTTGCTATCAACTCAATTAGATCTATAGAGTATCCAGCCGGTTGCCCGTCATCCATAAAGTCAAAAGGTGGCCAATCCATTTCATTGGCAACATTCAAAGTTTGGTGTGAAGAAATCCAATCAATTTCTTCCTGAGTAAACGCTATACTATTTTCCTGACCTGTTAATTTTAAACTAATGATTAACAGAAATAATATTGATAAAAAATTAATTTTTAATGTATACCAAGCCCTCATCTTAAAATATTTATAAACTGTTTTCATAAAATTCAATGCTCAAAAATAATATCCAAAATTGATGTTCAATCTGGAATTCCAATCCTGATCTCCCGGATGTTCCAATCCAATTCCCGGCCCACCTGAAAACCACATGTTTTGTCCAAAAATGTAATCAAAATAAGCATATAGTCCCCTTTTGATCAGTGTTGTTCCCAGCACTATTTGTTTAGAGTCACTACCATAACCTTGTTTAGGCCTAACCATACTCATATTAACATATAGTTTTATTTTATCAAGATATTTCCCGTCAATATTTATTTCATTTGCTACGTTAAAAGTATATACGTTGGCTTTAGAGCTCACCATAAATGGATACATAAATGCTCCAAATTGTATCGTATCATCACTTATCCCCTCAGGATTTTTCGGATTATATTCATAGTCTATCCATTGAAAGTGCAGGTTCCAGTTTTTGTAAAACATATTATTGTGTAAAGCAAAAGCATGTCTGTTTCCTTTATTCTCTGTTGTTTTATTATAAATTTGTCCGGTTTCAACTGACGCCCCAAGCTTCATAATAAGGTCTTTATTTAGCTTCCATTTGTAAACGGATCTTAAATTGAATTGATTGATTTCC
>JAUXCI010000078.1 GCA_030618945.1 Flavobacteriaceae bacterium | reverse complement strand
TTCTTTGTTAAATATCAGGGAGACAGCAATGAAAAGGAAAAAATTGACCTGCTCTTTAAGTTTATACAATATATTGAAAGACAGGTGGTTCTGTTTGATGCAGTTGAAGATGCAGCCTATCCGATAATCCACAATATGACTGGTAAAGGTACGCTCAGGAATACCAAGGAAGAGGCCTTTTCTCAAAATAAAAAAGAAGCTTTACAAAACTATCTGAAGCAATTCAAGGTTAAAATAGTTTTGACCGCCCACCCTACCCAATTTTACCCAGGAACAGTTTTGGGTATCATAACTGATCTTACTTCAGCCATTGAAAAAAATGATATTGTCTCCATTAAAAAATTATTGGCACAATTAGGGATCACACCCTTTTTAAAAATAGAGAAACCTAGTCCATTGGATGAGGCAGTCAATCTTATTTGGTATCTTGAAAATATATTTTATCCTGCAGCAGGTAGCATCTACAACTATATTGAAAGTAACATATACGAAGGTAAAGAAGTTCAAAATGAATTTATTGGTCTTGGCTTCTGGCCTGGAGGAGATCGTGATGGCAATCCCTTTGTAACCACCGAAATAACCTTACAGGTGGCTCAAAAACTGAGACAGTCCGTTTTAAAAAGTTACTATCGGGACATTCGAAAACTAAGAAGAAAATTAACCTTTAAAAAGGTTGCAGATATAGTGATAGCCTTGGAATCTAAGCTTTATCAGAGCTTTATCAATCCTGATAAAATCACATTAAGTCTTGAGGAATTTCAAAATGGATTATTGAAAATTAAAGCCTTACTTATTAATGATTTTCAGTCGCTCTACCTAACCGAATTAAAGGATCTTATTCATAAAACAAAAATCTTTGGTTTTTATTTTGCCACCTTAGACATCCGGCAAGATAGTAGAATACATCACGATGTATTTACCCATATCACAAACAAACTGATAAAAAATAATTCTTCTATTTTTCCTGCGAATTATAACGAATTACCTGACGCTTCTCAAATTGAATGCTTGTCAAGGATAGAAGGTCAAATAGCATCCGTTGATTTTGATGACGAAATGGCTGTCAAAACCCTTGGTTCCATAGAAGCTCTAAAGGTCATTCAGGAATCTAACGGTGAACAAGGCGCCAATAGATATATCATTAGCAATAACCAAAGCGCAATCAATGTCATGCAAGTGTTTGCTATGCTCAAATTAACTGCCTTTAAAGGAGATCTTACTGTTGATATCGTTCCACTTTTCGAAACGGTTGATGACCTTACGAGATCTGCTGACATCATGGAGCAACTATACACCAACAAGAACTATAGAGACCATGTAAAAAATCGAGGTAACAGACAAACCATCATGCTCGGCTTTTCTGATGGAACCAAGGATGGGGGCTACCTTATGGCCAACTGGTCTATTTTCAAGGCCAAAGAGAAACTCACTGAAATATCGCGAAAACATAATATAAAGGCCATATTTTTTGACGGACGTGGAGGTCCACCGGCAAGGGGTGGTGGAAAAACCCATCAGTTTTATGCCTCCTTAGGTCCGACCATTGAAAATGAAGAAGTCCAATTGACCATACAGGGTCAAACTATAAGTTCTAATTTCGGAACGACAGATTCTGCTCAATACAATCTGGAACAGCTCATAAGTTCAGGAGTTAGCAATGAGTTTTTTGACACCGTTAAAAACACGCTTACCAAAGAGCAAAAATTCATCATGGAGGATTTGGCTGACCTGAGCTATAGATCGTATTCTGATTTTAAAAATCATGAAAAATTTCTCCCTTACCTGGAAGAAATAAGCACTTTAAAATATTATGGAAAGGCAAATATTGGCAGCAGACCTTCTAAAAGGAATAGTTCTGAAGAACTAAATTTCAGTGATTTACGGGCAATCCCTTTTGTAGGTTCATGGAGTCAGTTAAAACAAAATGTTCCTGGTTTTTTCGGTGTTGGAACGGCCCTTTTAAAATATGAAGAAAACGGTGAATTTGATAAAGTCATCAACTTGTATAACAATTCGAAATTTTTCAAAAGTCTAATTGATAATAGTATGATGGCAATGAAAAAATCATTTTTTGAGTTAACACGTTATATGGAAAATGATCCTAAATTTGGAGAGTTTTGGAAACTGATCTATCAGGAATTTTTAACTTCTAAACGATTATCACTTAAACTTGCCAATCAAACAGAGCTTATGCAGAATTACCCTGTAAGCAAGGCCTCTATCGAAGTTAGGGAATCTATTGTCCTTCCTTTACTAACAATACAACAATACGCCTTAAAAAGAGTCCAGGATATTAATAAACAGGCAAACCCTGATAAATCAGCCCTTGCAGTCTATGAAAAAATAATTACGCGCTCTTTGTTTGGTAATATCAATGCAAGCAGAAATTCAGCCTAGAATTATTTTTAAGATAAATCGGTCCATGGACTTGTTTATCCCCACTCGGGAAACTGAGTAGTATTTAGATCAAGTGCGACAATAGCTTTTAAATCTGTTTTATCAAGTTCAAAGTCAAAAATGTCTAAATTTTCAATCATATGTGCTTTTTGGGAACTCCTTGGGATTGCAACGACTCCTCTTTGGTAATGCCACCTTAAACAAACTTGTGCGTTGCTTTTATGATACTTTTTGCCAATATCAGCCAGGGTTTGGTTTTCGAAAACCCCATTACGACCTGCTGCAAAAGGAGACCAGGCTTCCATTTGCACATTCTTTTCCTTCAAATCCTTATAAGGAAGGTGCTCTTGAAAAAAAACATGAGTTTCAATTTGATTGATTGCGGGTTTGATTTTGGCATTTTTCATCAAGTCATCCAGCTGATCAGCGTCAAAATTACTCACTCCAATGGCTTTAATTTTTCCTTCCATATGTAATTCTTCCATAGCCTTCCAGGAACCTTTTACGTCTCCTCGAGGTCGGTGGATAAGATAAAGATCTAAATAGTCGAGTTCTAACTTTTTTAAAGATGTTTCAAAAGCCACCTTTGTGCTTTCATATCCGGCATCATCAACCCAAAGTTTTGAAGTTATAAATAACGCTTCTCTATCAATACCGCTTTGCTTGATCCCTTTTCCAACAGATTCTTCATTTCCGTAAATTTTGGCAGTATCAATAAGCCTATACCCCACTGAAATTGCATCAGATACACATCGTGTTCCAATGTCACCTTTTAGGGTATTCGTACCAAAACCAAGTCTTGGCATATCCAAGCCGTTGTTTAGCATAACTGAAGGAATTGAATTTTCATTTTGGCTATCGTTAACAGCGTCGAAAACTTTATACCCACTTAGAGGCAGAATCATAGCAGAAGCTGCAAACAGCCCACCAGTTTGTAAAAAAGCTCTTCGTTTTATTCCCTTAGATTTATCTTTTTCCTTCATTATATTTATTTTATCAGGTTTAATTATAAGCTTTTTTATAACCGGCTTGCCTTGATTCGAGTTGGGTTTAATATTCAAAAGTTTAAAGTTAATAAATTTAGCTTAAAATTAGGAATTTCATCTTAATCAAAATAAGCTAATTGAACACCTTCTACCGCATGAAATTAACGAAGGTATACTTTAACTGAAAGTTCCACTACAGTCCTTGATTTTCAAGGACTGTAGTGGAACTAAGATTGTTTAACAAGCGTATCCTTGTCTATACTTTCTGCTGACCAAAATCAGGGTTTCTAAATATTATGAAATAGCATCTTCTATTTTAATTTTAACCTTTCTCATTTTCAAGGAAACCACTACGTTAATAATACCGAATATCAACAAGCCTAATCCTATCCAAATTGTTATAGCCACGGCTCCTGCGAATAAATCACTCATAATAAAATAACCAAACATTATGGTTAAAACCCCACCCAATAAGCTTATCCACCAATTGTCGTCACCTTCCTTCTTAGCTTTAAATGAGCCTCCAAATATAATTACCCCATATACTATTATCCAGAAACCTAGGATAAATGGTAAAATAGCAGCTGTTATTCCAGGGTTAGATAATAAGATTAATGCAAATAGAACGTCAATAATTCCACCTGTTAATTTCCATCCCCAATCGTCATCAGTTTTACTTGATAAAACCGATCCTATGACCGTAAGTATTCCGGTTATCAATAAGGCAATTGAAAAATACATAACCAAACCAATAAGCATTCCCACCGGATGGTTAAAAACGAAAAAAGCAAGTAAAATCAGGACAATACCCTTAATCAGAGTCATCCACCAATGTTTGAATTTGTTGATCATAATGATAAAATTTAAATATTAATGATTAGATAAAGATATTTATTATCGTTTATATAGAACCCCTCCTTTGAGCTTTTTTAATGGCTAAAGGTTATAATGGAATTTTACGCAAATAATTTGACTTTAAAGATTTCCAATAAGTGCTAAAGTCGGGCCACTAAATGATAATTTTACAGCTCCATCCCATTGTTCGTTTCTTACATTTGCTTTTACTCCAAAAAATCTATAATCAATAGCTACACCAAGATTCTTAATAATCTGATAACGAACACCGGGTGAGATGTCCCACAACAAACCTGAGTATTGATCTATGGTAATACCGAACCAATCCACTTTTGCCGTAAAGGCCCATTTTTCAGTTGGTGCAAAATAATACCATAAGGCAATATTCGGTAAGGGAGCTGTCGCAGAAACATTCGAACGTTTAAACTCATTCTCATTTCCGTTTACGATTACGTTACCTTCTATATAAGGGCCGATATCCAATACATGAAGCCCCAGACCGGCACCTAATTCATGTTTAAATCCCCTTGAAATAACCCTTCCAACAAAAATACGGTACAAATTGATTTTATAACCAATCCCTACAGTACTCCCTTTGTTAAACACATAATCACCTGCCTCAATGTCATTTTCTAACACTTTTGATGTGGCGTAATTTACATTAAAATATTCAGCTGAAAGCTCCCAGTTTTTTGAAAAACGCCAATCAAAATTGAAAACAGGAGTAATCTGATTATTATTAAAATCAAAGGTTTTATCAAAATTAATTCCATTATCTCCAGAGCTCGCATCTACCTTGAATTGTACCCTTTGAGTTGGAATGTAAAGACCGAAGCCCAAATGAAATTTGCTGGTAAGAACAGGGTGTTTAATTTCTTTTTCTTGGGCAAATATATCTTGGGCAGAAATGATGATAATGATCATCATTAATATCAGAATTCTTTTCATTATCGATTCAAACTTTTTGACGATTCAAAAGTAATATTTTCAGCTTATTGATCAAACTATTTTTAACATAATACATTTAAATTTATTTATAGACATGAAATGTTTGTCATAAGCTTAAGAACGTAAATAGAGGTGAATCTTAAACTCGTATTTTTTTTATTTCCGAATCCTTTTAATCAAATATTGATTCAAAGAAAAACATAAACTCGTATATAATAAAACCCTATGTCTTAGCGTTATAAGTTTTATAATACCAATTGCTAAAAAAATAAGGAGTTATGAAAAAGATTTTTTTAAGTTGTGCAATCATGCTATGCACAATAATGATTTCGTCTTGCACTTCAAATGACGCTAAAGAAATTTCAGGAACACTAATTTTTGATGATCTAGGTACACACGTATTTAACATCAATGCCGATCAAATAGAAGCCACAATTACGATTTCCGGACCTAATTACGGCAATACTGTAGTTTATGAAAATGTTCAATTATACAGAACTTCAGATTATAATGTAAAAATTGGGACGCAATCAACGGGGACCTTTAAATCAGAATTATTGAATAACCTAGTGGTAATGTATGAAGTTGAAGCTGGTGAAAATTCGGATAACAATCTTCAGGAACTTGCCGATGCGGGTTATATAAAGATTGACTGGAAAGGTTTGAATTAAGCAACATTCTGTTGTTCTTAAGAGCCAGGCCCTGCTACCTTATATTTTTTTTGAATTGAAAATCCATTTAATTCGTTTATTTTTTATTTAGATTTGCCTTATGCAAAAGAATATTAATATTCAGAATAAAAAAGCACGATTTGAATATGAAATCCTGGATACTTATATCGCAGGAATTCAACTCAGCGGAACCGAAATAAAATCCATCCGAGACAGTAAAGCCAGAATTACTGAAAGTTTTTGTGAATTTAATGATAGTGGTGAACTATTTGTCATCAACATGTTTGTCGAAGAATATAGTTTTGGCAGTTTTTACAACCACAGAGCCAAAAGTGAAAGAAAACTATTACTTACCAAACAGGAACTTAAAAAACTTGCTAAGCAAGTTCAAAACGTTGGTTTAACCATCATTCCTTTAAAATTATTTATAACTGATAAAGGTTGGGCCAAGCTTAAAATAGCGCTGTGCAAGGGTAAAAAACTTTATGACAAAAGGCAGGTGTTGAAAGATAGAGATCAAAAAAAATCGTTGGACCAAATAAAGAAGAATTATAAATGACAATAAAAGATTATTTTACTTTTTTTAGATGGAAAAACGTAATGATGATCATCCTCATTCAATACCTTTTTAAATACGTTTTATTTGAAAAGTTTGATCTATTAGTCTCTTTGAATGATCTTCATTTTGCGCTGCTTACGCTATCTACTGTATGTATTGCCATCGCTGGCTATATAATTAACGACATTCATGATGTTAAGGCCGATATCATCAACAAACCGGAAAAATTATTTATTGACAGAATAATAGTGAGAAGCACAGCACAGTATCTATTTCTTGGATTTAATGCTATTGGGCTTGCATTGGGTATGTATCTCTCTTATTATATTGGGCATACTTCTTATTTTTTTATTTATGTGCTTACAGCATTTCTTTTATTCGAGTATGCTAAGTATTTTAAAATCAAGTTTCTGATTGGAAATATTATCATATCATTAATTATTCTATTGAGTATTATCCTGGTTCTTGTTTTTGATTTAATGCCTGTAACCAGTAATTATAATCTCGACTCTCAAATGACCGTCCTAAAAGTCCTTATTTTATTTGGTGTTTTTGGGTTTATGTTTACCTTTTTAAGGGAAGTCGTCAAGGATATTGAAGACGTCAAAGGTGATATAGCTATGGAGGCGAGAACCCTGCCCATAGTGCTCGGTATATCTAAAACAAAGACTATTTTGATCATTGTTGCCAGCCTTGTATTGGTTTTATTGGCCTATAGCACCTATTATCTTTTTAATCAAAATATTTATCTATCTGTTTACCTGGTACTTGCGATAGAGCTTCCGCTGCTTTTCCTGATATTTATGGTCGCCAAAGCGGACTCCAAAAAACAGTTTAGTCAAATCAGCACCCTTTTAAAGGTCATTATGTTTACGGGTATATTAAGCATGTTTTTTATCTAAATTATGTTAAGAGACAAATTAAATGACAAGCAAATCATTTTGGGTTCAGGATCACCCAGAAGGAAATTTTTTCTTGAAGAATTAGGTTTGGACTTCGAGATCCGATTAAAGGAGGTTGAAGAGAATTTTCCAAAAACGCTTGTTGGTCCTGAAATCACTGATTATTTAGCAACACTCAAATCAAAACCTTTTTTAAAGGAATTAAAAGACAATGACGTGCTTATCACTGCGGATACCATTGTTTGGCTTAACAACAGAGCCATTGGCAAACCCAAAGACAGTTCGGATGCCAAAGCAATGCTGCAGACGCTATCAGGTAAAACTCATAAAGTAATTAGTTCTATAGCCCTTACTACTAATAAGAAAACGCATCTTATTAACGATTCCACCAACGTAACATTCAAGTCACTTTCAAGTGCAGAAATCAACTATTATATTGACCGTTTTAAACCTTTTGACAAGGCGGGAAGCTATGGTATACAGGAATGGATAGGCTATATCGGTATTAAAAAAATAGATGGAAGTTATTTCAACGTTATGGGATTTCCGGTTCAAAAATTCTATGAATTGATGATGAAAATTTAAATACTCAATTAACCCTGAAAATCATAATTATATACAAATATTAATTCCTATTTTTGCGCATCGTTTGACAACCAATATTTCCAAAAAAACATAATGAAAAAATACACTTTTACTAAAAAAATTGATACTCGTTCTGGCTTTGGAGCAGGTCTTGCTGAATTAGGAAGAACGAATAAAAATGTAGTAGCCCTTTGTGCGGATCTTATTGGATCGCTCAAAATGGATAAATTCATTGAAGAAAATCCTGACAGATTTTTTCAAATAGGAATTGCTGAAGCCAATATGATGGGAATTGCAGCCGGGATGACCATAGGTGGTAAAATCCCATTTACAGGTACTTTTGCTAATTTTTCAACGGCGCGTGTTTATGATCAAATAAGACAGTCTATTGCCTATTCTCATAAAAATGTAAAAATATGTGCTTCTCATGCAGGGTTAACCCTGGGAGAAGACGGTGCTACACATCAAACCCTGGAAGATATAGGGATGATGAAAATGTTGCCTGGAATGGTAGTCATCAATCCTTGTGATTACAACCAAACCAAAGCGGCTACTATAGCTATTGCTGATTATGAAGGACCGGTTTACCTGCGTTTTGGCAGACCAGCTGTACCTGTTTTTATGCCTGAAAATGAAAAATTTGAAATTGGTAAAGCCATAAAACTTACTGAAGGTAAAGATGTGACGATTATTGCCACGGGGCATTTGGTATGGGAAGCTTTGCAAGCTTCAGAGGCTCTTGATGCTTTAGGTATCAAGGCTGAAGTGATCAATATCCACACGATCAAACCCCTCGATGAAGAGGCTATTTTAAAATCTGTGGCCAAAACAAATTGTGTAGTCACAGCCGAAGAACACAATATATTGGGAGGTTTGGGAGAAAGTGTAGCTAGAACACTGACTTTAAATAACCCGGTACCTCAGGAATTCGTTGCCGTAAAAGATTCTTTTGGAGAATCAGGAACACCAGCGCAACTTATGGAGAAATATGCCTTAAATGACAAAGCCATCATTGATGCGGTAAAGAGAGTTTTAGATAGAAAATAATTTTTACCTTTATCTTTAAATTAAACCCCCATGAAGAATTTATTAGTTGCACTGTTATTTTTTGGATCCATTTTATCAGCAAACGCTCAGTTTTTAAATTGGGGTGTTAAAGCTGGATTGAATTATAATGCTAATGGAGATTTATTTTTAGTCTATGATGATGTTATTTCTGATCCATTTTCATCCGATCAGGAATTAGGCTATCATTTTGGTTTATTGGCTGAAATTAAGTTACCCTTGTTTCTATATATAAGACCCGAATTACTCTATACCCATACAGAGAGCAGTTATCCTATCGAAGACGGTGAAGCCAAACTTAAAATGGACCGGATTGATATACCTGTATTATTAGGATTCAGAGTTTTTAAAATCGGTAGATTTTTCTTGGGACCCAATTTTCAATACATTGTTAATACTGATCTATCAGCTTCAGAAAATATTGCAAATATTAAAACCGTCGGTTATGATGATTTCAATGTTGCAGCACAAGTGGGTATAGGTCTAAATTTTGGAAGGTTTGGAACCGATATCAGATGGGAAACTGGTCTTATCGATACTGAAGCCTTATTTGAAGTAAATGGCATTACTGAAGTTGGTGGGGTTGCGGTGGATACTGATAGTACGCAGTTCTTACTAAGTGTGTATTGGAAGTTTGAAAGGGCTAAGTAATTCCTAATACACCTTAACCCTCTTCTTGTTAAAATATACTTATGAATAAGTATAATCTTTCCTACTGAG
>JAUXCI010000171.1 GCA_030618945.1 Flavobacteriaceae bacterium | reverse complement strand
CATATTCGTAATAATTTATTGGGGTATTCTGTGGCAGAAATCATCAAAGCTTCGGGTAAAAAAGTTTATAAAACCCAAATAATCAATGACCGGGGAATCCATATCTGTAAAAGTATGCTGGCCTGGGAAAAATATGGTCAGGGTGAAACTCCTCAGAGTACCGGCTTAAAAGGTGATAAATTAGTTGGAAATTATTATGTGAAATTTGATCAGGAATACAAAAAGGAAATTGCTCAATTGGTTGCTAAAGGAAAAGATATTGAAGATGCAAAAAAAACTGCTCCAATTTTACTAGAAGCCAAAAAAATGTTGCTAAAATGGGAAGCAGGCGACGAGGCTACTGTAACACTTTGGAAAACAATGAATCAGTGGGTTTATAAAGGTTTTGACGAGAGTTACGCAGCCTTAGGTGTTAATTTTGACACTAATTATTATGAGAGTAACACTTATTTACTTGGAAAAGAAGTTGTAGCTCAAGGCTTGGAGAAAGGTATTTTTTATAAAAAAGAAGATGGTTCTGTTTGGATTGATTTAACGGATGAAGGTCTGGATGAAAAAATTGTACTAAGAGCTGATGGGACTGCTGTTTATATGACACAAGACATAGGAACCGCGATCCAACGCATCAAAGATTTCCCTGATATAAGAGGTCTTGTCTATACTGTTGGAAACGAGCAGGATTATCATTTTAAAGTATTGTTTTTGATTCTGAAAAAGATGGGCTATGACTGGGCAAAGAATTTACACCACCTGTCATATGGTATGGTTGACCTTCCGGAAGGTAAAATGAAGTCACGAGAAGGCACGGTAGTAGATGCCGATGACCTAATGATGGAAATGACAACAACTGCTGGTGACATATCTCAGGAACTGGGTAAACTGGACGGGTACAGTGATAAGGAAAAATCAAAATTATACAAAACCATTGGTCTAGGTGCCTTGAAATATTTTATTTTAAAAGTTGATCCCAAAAAACGCATTCTATTCGACCCAAGAGAGTCCATTGATTTTAATGGAAATACGGGCCCTTTCATTCAATATACTTATGCCCGAATTCAGTCAATTCTCAGAAAAGCAAATTTTGATACAAAACATGATGTTGTGACATCAATCTTGCATCCTAAAGAGAAGGAATTGATTAAATTATTGCAGAATTACCCAACCGTTATCCAAAATGCGGCGGATAATTTAAGCCCGGCCCTAATTGCCAATTACACCTATGAATTGGTGAAAGGCTATAATTCGTTCTATCAAAGCGTTCCTATATTTGGTGCCGATAATGAGAATGATAAAGACACCCGTGTGCAAATTTCTTATATGGTGGGCAATGTCATTAAATCGTCATTTTTACTTTTAGGAATTAAAGTGCCTGATAGAATGTAATTGAGATTAAAGCGCTTAATCTATTTATCTTATTTGATAAATAAAATAAAATTAATACCTTAGCAAGCTTAATTTATGTAAAATACACTGTTATGCTGGTGTATTTTTTTATTGAAATTATTATGAAAAAAAGAAAAATAATTACCCCCCTCATTTTATTTTTATCTTTTTATGTAAGCTCAGCCCAATTAATCATGATTGACGGCGAAACTGGCGATTACAGATATGAAGATGTGGCCAGGGCCGATGGAATTAGCAGTTCAGAAATCAATCAAAGAGCCAAAGACTGGGTAGGAATTTATTATAATGAAATTGCTCCGGTTAATCAGGACTCAATAGGCCTTGAACAATTAAACTCTTACTCCTTCACCTGGAGGCTTATAAAGAAAGATATAGATGTTGAATTGTTTTTTGATGTCAATATAAAGGTCAAAGACAACCGTTTTAAATATGACTTCTATAATTTTAGGGTCGGAAAAATGACTAAAGGAGACTTGCAGGCTATTTCTCTTAAAACTTATATAGAAAGATTTCCGTCTGAATATCAAATTTATATTGAAGAACCTATTGACAAAGAAATGACTACTGCCATTACGAGTTTAACTTATTATGTCAATAACAACAAAATAGAAGTTGACGAAGATGACTGGTAGTCATCAAATCAATTCCAAAACTCTTTCTAGAGCCATTCCTCGCGAAGCTTTTATCAGTAAGGTACTATGCTGAAAAGTTAAACCTTCAAGATGCTTTTTAAAAATCTCATAGTTCTGAAATTTTTGAATTTTTTGATCATTTATTTTTGTTTTATAAAATGAATCCCCAATGAGAAAGGCCTTGTCTATATCTGACTTTGCAAGTAAATCAGCTATTATCTGGTGTTCCATTAGAGCATCGTCGCCAATTTCATACATATCACCCAAAATGGCTATTTTATTCTTGTCGGATAAACCCGCCAGATTAGTTACGGCCGCATCCATGCTATTTGGGTTCGCATTATAGGCATCGAGAATTATTTTATTTGTCGATTTCTCAATAATCTGAGATCTATTGTCAGTTGGGACAAAGCTTTCGATCGCTTCTTTTAATTCAACCGTTTCAATCTCAAAATATTTACCAATACATAGGGCTGCTGCTATATTACTGTAGTTATAAGCCCCGATAAGGTTACTTTTGATCCTTAGTCCATCAAAATCAATTGTCACAAAAGGATCAGCTTTGATGAACCGGGCATGATATTTTGCATCATCTGAGCCAAAATAAATTCTTTTCATCCCTTTTGAGTATTCCATCTGAAGATCATCTGTTAGGTTGACAAAAACGTGTTTTTGACGATTTTTCAAATGCCTATACATTTCCGTTTTACCTCTAATTACCCCCTCAAAACTTCCAAATCCCTCAAGGTGAACCCTGCCAAAATTAGTTATATAACCATAATCCGGTAAAGCAATATTACACAATGTCTCAATTTCATTCAAGTGATTAGCTCCCATTTCAACCACACCAAAATTATGTTCAGGAGTCATATTCAACAGCGTTAAAGGAACACCAATATGATTATTGAGGTTTCCCCTTGTCGAAAAACAGTTATATTTTTTTTGCAAAACCGCATTGATCAGTTCTTTGGTCGTAGTCTTACCATTGCTGCCTGTCAAAGCCAGAATTGGAATATTTAACTGCTGCCGATGATATCTCGCCAAATCCTGAAGGCATTTCAACGCATCGTCAACCAGTATCGTTCTGTCGTCAATCATATACTCCTTCTTGTCAATAATGGCATAACTGGCACCCTTGTTAAGGGCTTGCAATGCATATTTATTTCCATCAAAACTATCTCCTTTCAAGGAAAAATAAATAGAATTATTTACATCTTCCCTGGTATCTTTTACAACTTTATAACTTTTTTTATACAGCTGGTATAACGCTTCTATTCTCATAAAGTAAATGTAAAAAAAAACTCAATATCCAAAAGTGATATTGAGTTTTTATAATCTTAAATGATATATTTATTATTTCCCTGATTTTCTTCTTCTCGAATATGACATCTGACCAAGTTTATCAGTTGCACATCTAAAACCGATATAGTTTGTAGCCATATATTCTGGCAAATATCTTCTTTGTGCAGGATCCATCCAATAGGCTCTGTCATTCCATGAACCTCCTTTGTATACTCTTGTTTGATCACTGATTAAGGTGGTTCTTGTTTTTGTATCATACTGTTGGATAATCAATCCACTTTCACCTATTTGCCTAGGAATTTTTGGTGAATTATACATCCTTGGTTTCTCTTCCGTATCATCCTCATCCCTGAAATATTGTTTGGTAGATGCTAGATCTCCATCTCGGCTATCAATATTATAAGCCTTCTCATAATTTCTTCTCATAAAAGCATCTCTGTTTGTTACTGGAACATACTTTATACTTCCCGGTAAATTCTTAGGAACAATTTTACCGTTATCCAGGGTATCAAACTCAATATTATTGTAATCAACCACAACTACATTACCCTCTTTATCTATTTTCTTCTTTTCAAATACGTTTCCTCTAAAGTAACTAAAATCATTAGCGTCATTATCAATCATAGGTCGGTAAACATCTGCCACCCATTCTGCTACGTTTCCACTCATATCGTACAATCCAAAAGCATTTGGCTTGTAAGACTTAATTTTCATGGTAATATCAGCTCCATCATTACTCCATCCGGCTAAACCACTATAATCTCCTTTACCTTGTTTGAAATTAGCCATTTGATCTCCCTGGTATCTCCTTGAAGTTTCCCTGGTAGTTCCTCCATTCCAAGAATATTTCTTTCTTCCTCTGATACTGTTGTATTCCCTGTTTTCAATTAAGGCTTTTGCAGCGTATTCCCATTCTGTCTCAGTTGGTAATCTAAACCTTTGAGCGAGAATCCCGTCTGAGGTCTTTACGTGACGTCCGGTAAAACTACCTTCTGATTTCTTCTCGTCTTTCTTAGAAAAATCACGAATCCCTTTATAATAGATCGTTGAATCCCCATCAAATAATAGGTTTGGATTTGTCAAATAAGTCTCTGAATCAAAACGGTTTGCACCCTCCACTTTAATTGAATCCATATCGAATAATGTATGCAATACTCCTTTATCTATTAAGATTTTCTCATTTACTCTGTCAGTTCTCCATTTACAGAATTCAGCAGCCTGTCTCCAGGAAACTCCAACCACCGGATACTCGGCATAAGCAGGGTGTCTCAGATAATTTTCAGTCAATAACTCATTGAATCCTAAAGTGTTTCTCCACACTAAAGTGTCAGGCAATGCAGCCTGATATATTTTTCTGTAGGTGTCATCAGAAGGTGGAAAAACTTTTTCCAAATACTGCAAGTATAATAAATACTCAATATTTGTTACTTCCGCTTCATCCATATAAAATGAGCGCACTTGTTGTTTTACAGGGGTTGTATTCCAGTCAAACATCACATCATCCTGAACGCTACCCATTGTAAACGTACCTCCTTCAATCAATACCATTCCAGGTGGTGGTCCAAGTTCTCTATAGTTGGCGTTAGCCTGAAAACCACCATACTTGGGATTGTTATACTCCCAACCTGTTAAAGTGGAAACACTCTTATTACTTTTACTGCAACTCGCCATAAGCACAGTGGTTAATAATAGGAGTAGTACCTTGTTACTGCTAAACTTTTTCATAATTTTGATTAACTAATTTTTAGATAAATACTAAAACTTCTGAACGTCATAATATATCAGATTCACCCGAACATATTTCCGCTTCAATGCTTGTATAACGATAGTTTTAATTGTTTATTATGTTTAATGTTGTAAAATATTTAAATTTGAACGTTTGCTATCACTTATGTTTTTTAAAAAGTATTTCTTTTTTTTATTCTTTCTGTTTAAGAGCCTGCTGATTTTATCTCAAAATACTGAATCTAAATCATTTACGCTCAAATGGAATGATAATAGTATTATTCAATTGAACAAGGATAAATCAATTGTCCTGCCTCTGGTTTATGACAATTTTTTTGACGGACTTAAACTTCCAACATTCACTCATTTATTCAAGGTACAAAACAATGTAAATATACTGGAATACCAAATAAATAATGTTAAATATTCAAGCCTGCCTCAATCTAGTCTTAGAGATATTGATATTAAGGATATCCCTAAAGAAATTAAAAGTGATTTTACAGTTACAAAAGTTAAAAACAAACCCGTTGCCGTATTTTCACTTAGCCCACTTGTCAATGATAATGGCCAAATCAAAAAGATCATTTCCTTTAACTTAGATTATTCTTTGAATGAGAAAGTTTCAGCAAGCTCTTCAAATAAGTCCGCTTTAAATTTTGTCAATAATTCTGTCTTATCCCGTGGAACCTGGTATAAATTTAGGGTAGATACAACAGGT
>JAUXCI010000045.1 GCA_030618945.1 Flavobacteriaceae bacterium | reverse complement strand
TCTATTTTTACGCACGGGTGGAGAGGCTCGAACTCCCGACACCTGGTTTTGGAGACCAGTGCTCTACCAACTGAGCTACACCCGTATGGAATCAAAAAATACCTCAATCAAAAGGAATTTCCTCCCAGCTTATAAGTTTGCTCTTTAAAAAAACATACTTTTTAAAAAGAATACAAGGCGCTCCTCTAAAGGGGCACCTGATGTATTCAAATTTTTATTTCAACTGAATTTGATTATAATCAATCAATGATTTCAGTTACCTGACCAGCACCTACTGTTCTACCTCCTTCACGGATAGCAAAACGTAGACCTAGGTTCAACGCAATTGGTTGAAGTAAATCAACAGTAATTGTCAAGTTGTCACCTGGCATTACCATTTCAACACCTGCAGGTAAATTAATCGTTCCAGTTACATCCGTTGTTCTTACATAGAATTGTGGACGATAGTTTTTATGGAAAGGAGTGTGACGACCACCCTCTTCTTTTTTCAAGATATAAACCTCAGCTTTAAATTTAGCATGTGGTGTAACAGAACCTGGTTTGCAGATTACCATACCTCTTTTGATTTCTTCCTTATCGATACCTCTTAGTAATATCCCTACGTTATCACCAGCTTCACCTCTATCCAATATCTTACGGAACATCTCTACTCCAGTTACTGTAGAAGTTAACTTTTCAGCACCCATACCTATAATATCAACAGCATCACCAGTATTGGCAACACCTAATTCGATACGACCCGTTGCTACTGTTCCACGACCAGTTATAGAAAATACATCTTCAACAGGCATCAAGAAATCTTTTTCAACATCTCTCTTAGGAATTTCAATCCAAGTATCAACAGCATCCATCAATTCCATTACTGTATCAACCCATTTTGCTTCACCGTTCAATGCACCTAATGCTGAACCTTGAATTACAGGACCATTATCACCATCATACTCGTAGAAAGAAAGCAATTCTCTTATTTCCATTTCTACTAATTCAAGTAATTCCTCATCATCAACCATGTCTACTTTATTCATAAACACAACCATTCTAGGGATACCTACCTGACGACCTAATAAGATATGCTCACGAGTTTGTGGCATAGGACCATCAGTTGCAGCAACTACCAAAATAGCTCCGTCCATCTGCGCAGCACCAGTTACCATATTCTTTACATAATCCGCGTGACCTGGACAGTCAACATGCGCATAATGACGAATTGCTGTTGAATATTCAACGTGTGCAGTATTAATAGTAATACCTCTTTCTTTTTCCTCAGGAGCATTATCGATTTGGTCGAAATTCATCACCTCAGAAAGTCCTTTCTCTGCCAACACTGTAGTAATGGCAGCAGTCAAAGTAGTTTTACCGTGGTCAACGTGTCCAATAGTACCAATGTTTAAATGGGGCTTTGAACGATCAAAAGTTTCTTTTGCCATGATTGTTAAATTTTAATCTTAGTTATATATATTCGTGTTTAAATTCGTTTTTTAGAAGCGTCTAAATTGAGCCAATGACGGATTTTTTTTCAACTTCATTTCCATTCTAAGAGCCAATGACGGGATTTGAACCCGTGACCTCTTCCTTACCAAGGAAACGCTCTACCCCTGAGCTACACCGGCCTTTGTAATATTTAAAAACCGGACTCCTCTTCATTGTAATTCGGGTTCAAGTACAAACTACCTGGAACAGGTTTCATTCATCTCAACACAATATTGATTAATTGTGTTGGAAAACTGAGCGGGAGACCGGGCTCGAACCGGCGACAATCAGCTTGGAAGGCTGAAGCTCTACCAACTGAGCTACTCCCGCTTAATACATTAATACTTAAACAAACTTGTGGGGAGAGAAGGATTCGAACCTTCGAAGGTTTCCCAACAGAGTTACAGTCTGTCCTCGTTGGCCGCTTGAGTATCTCCCCTCAATTTTAAAGTATTTTTTTCAAAGATCTGAGCCGATAGAGGGACTCGAACCCACGACCTGCTGATTACAAATCAGCTGCTCTAGCCAGCTGAGCTACATCGGCTTTTGCTTGTTTAAAAATCCTAAAAAAAACAATCAACTATTAATTGATTATTTGGAATTTGGACATAAAAAAACAAACCGCTTTTTCTAACGGTTTGCAAATGTAAAAAGTTTTATTATTTCTACAAAACTTTTTGAGTCTATTTTTAATTTATTTTATGCTTTCATTTTTTCTTTTCGTTTCACTAATTGTTTTTTTAAGGAATCCGCCGCCTGACTAATCGCGGCCTCAAAAGTTTTGGAGTTTTTTTTGGCTACAATATCATTTCCGGGGAGCCCCATTTTTACTTCCACTGTCTTATTCTCTTTTTCGCTCGTGCTCTGCACCTTTAAAAAAACTTCAGCACCTAAAATATGGTCGTGGAATTTTTCCAGATTATTAATTTTTTTTTCAATGTACTCTACTAAATCTCTACTAATATTAAAATTAACAGACTGAACAGATACTTTCATATACTAATGATTTTTATTGCTCCTTGGGTGAGCTTGGTTATACATCAATTTTAGATCCTTTAAATTACTGTGTGTATACACTTGTGTTGAAGCTAAACTGCTATGTCCAAGTAATTCCTTAACAGAATTCAAATCAGCTCCTTCATTTAACAAATGTGTTGCAAAAGAATGCCTCACAATGTGCGGGCTTTTTTTCACCTTTAATGACACTTTTCCAAAATAGTCATTTATCATTCTATAAACAAGATTGGGATAAATTTGGGCTCCTTTTTTCGTAACAAATAAATGATCAGTCAAAGGAGCAATATCTTTCTTCAAAAATCTATAATTATCAATGGTACTTCTTACTGAATTCAATAACGGGATTTGTCTTTCTTTATTTCTTTTTCCAATCACTTTAACAATTCCTTGAGATAGATCAATCGAGCTTTCTTTTAATCCAATTAATTCTGCTCTTCTCATACCCGTAGTGTAAAACAATTCTATGATAAGCTTATCCCTCACTTGTTCAAAATCATCCTCAGAATCAAAAAAATCCAAAACCTCATTTATCTCCTTCTCTGAAAAAGGAACGTTAATTCTTTTCTCAACTTTTAAGGACTGATGTTTTCTTAAAGGACTCTCTTCAATTTGCTTTGATTTTAATAAAAAATTAAAATAGGACTTTAAAGAACTTATTTTTCTGTTAATCGATCTGTTTGAGATTTTGCTCTCTACTAAATTAATGATCCAACTCCTTATTATATTATAAGGAACAGTTGAAATTTCCTTTATTTCAAATTCTTTATCACAAAATTCCTGAAAGGTGAGCAGGTCTTTATTATAAGCTATAATGGTATAGGGTGAATAGTTTCGTTCGCAATCCAGATAATTTATAAAATGAGTTATGCTCAAAATCCTTCTCGTGTTATCAATAAATAATCTTTGCTCAAAGCACCTGAGGACATATGTCGCTCTAATCAAAAATACAAAAAAATACATTAGCGCCTTTGATATTTAACAAAAAAAGTCCCGCTAATGCGGGACTTTTATTATCTAAAAAAGATCTTAACCTTTTTCTTCGTTTGTTCTTATGGCTTGAACATATTGAGCTTTTTGCATTTGTTTACGCTTTCGTACTGAAGGCTTTGTAAACTCTTTATTCTCGCGCAACGACCTCATTGTCTTCGTTCTATCAAACTTTCTTTTAAAACGTTTTAACGCTCTGTCTATATTTTCACCATCCTTAATAGGGATAATTAACATAGCGGGGCACCTCCTTTCATATGTTCTTTAATTTAATTTTTGGGCTGCAAATGTACAAAGAAATTAATTTAAAAAAATGTATTATATTTAATTTTTATTTAAACCCCCATAATGAAAAAAATATTCAAGTTCTTGTTTATAGCCTTGGTAGGCGTGTTTTTTATTTTGGTTGGTTTTTATTTTTGGGCTTCTTCTCCTAATCTGGCTTCGAACAAATACAATGAGCTTGGTATTTCTGATTACCAAAGCGAGGTTAGTAACGATTCCGTTCACAGTATTATCACTTATAATATTGGTTACCTAAGTGGGATGACCAATAATTTAGCTGTTGAAAAACCAAGATCGCTTTTTGAGCAAAATTTGAACAAAGTAATTTATGAGTTAAAAAAAACAGATGCTGATATCCTGGCCTTGCAGGAAATAGATTATGATTCGAAACGATCTTATCATGTCAATCAACAGAATGAAATTGCAAAACTAGGCTATCACTTTACAGGTCAAAATATTAATTGGGATAAAAAATACCTTCCCTTTCCCTATTTCCCATTTTCAATGCATTTTGGTAAGGTAATCTCAGGGCAATCAGTTCTTAGCAAGTATACCATACTTGGCCAGGAAAGAATCGCGCTGCAAAGAGACCAAAGCAATCCTTTTTACTATGACAGCTTTTATCTGGATCGACTTGCCCAGGTTGTAAAAATTAAAATCCAGGATAAAACTCTTGTGTTGATCAATGTGCATCTCGAAGCTTATAACAGTGAAACCAGAGCCAAACAAATGCAAAAAGTAAAAGACCTGTATTTAAAATATTACCTGGATTTCCCAACCATCCTTTTAGGTGATTTCAACAGCGATATCAATGTTCCTGATGCCAGCATCAAACTCCTTCTTAAACTCCCCAACACAGGTTCTGCTGCAATGGAACCCTCCAAACCACAAAACACGTTTAATTCTCAAAGCCCAACCGAAAGACTGGATTATATACTTTATAATAAAGATTATATTGAAGAAGTCAACGCAAAAGTTCTCGATAGGTTTCAGCAAGCCTCAGATCACTTACCTTTATTAATGAAATTTAAATTTAAAGCTAGACTATATGGAACGAATAGAAAACGACCGGATTCTTGACACAAAAGAATGGGCAATCACCATCTTCATTTCAAGCCTTCCCGTAATTGGGTTTATCATGTTATTAGTTTGGGCCTTGAGTGACGACACTAATATTCATAAAAAAAACTGGGCAAAAGGAACCCTTATCATCTGGATCATTGGGCTTGTCATCGCACTTGCATTTTTATTCCTTTTTGGAGGAATTGCCCTGCTTTCAAGTCTGGCGAATTAATTCAGCCTGTTGTTAAATAATTTGTCTGAGAATTCAATTTTCTTTTTTACCAAAAAGCCGTTTGAAAAATGATTTTTTATTTTTTCTTTTGGCTTTTCTTTGGGCTTTTTTAGAAGCTTTATCAAAAGTTGTGCTTTTATCAGAAAAAATATCGTCGAAGAATTTTTCAATTTCTGAAGCATCTATATAATCCTGACAGTCCAATGCTCCGGCATAATCACCGGTCAAAGGCGTGAATGATTGAAAGTATTTTCGCCTTAAAGATTTGTTTTGCTGAACCTTTTGAAGCGTTTTAGCTACTATTGGAAGCGCAAGTTTACTGCCGGCTCCGTTTGACCCACCTTTAAAATGGATAACCGGATAACTGGCACCAACCCTTGTTGCTACAACCAGCTTAGGGTTATAGGCTAAAAACCATGCATCTCCATAATCTTGTGAGGTACCCGTTTTCCCTGCCAAGGGAGCAGTTACACCATAAACGTTTTTCATAGATGCGCCCGTGCCCTCGGTCATCGCCTTTTGGAGCATAGCTGTCAATAAAGCCGTCGATGATTCTTGCAACAATCTTTCCCTTGAAGTTACTTTTGGGTCCTGATACAGCAGTTTTCCATCAGATGATCTGATTGATTTTATAAACACAGGCTTCACTGATTTACCTCCATTGGCAAAAGTGGCATATGCCACAGACATCTCATATAAACTTGCCGTAGTAGTTCCCAGGGCAGTTGAAGGTTTATACATTAATTCCTGTGAAAAGCCCAGTGACAACCAGGTCGAATTCAGAATCTCAAAATCTTGTTGGAAGAATAAATTTACCGTAGGTATATTCATAGACCTTGAGAGGGAAGCCGCCACAGAGTATTTTCCCCCAACTGATTTATTGTAATTCTGAGGCTGCCAATTTTCGAAATCTTTTAAGATAATGGGTTCATTGTCCAGATATTGACAAGGCATCACTCCCTGTTCCAGTGCAGCTACATATAAAATTGGTTTAAACGCAGATGCCATCTGTCGTTGGGCATATATCTGATCATAGGGCTGGGTTCGATAATCGATACCACCAACCCAGCTTTTTACGGAACCATCCCTTGGGTCAAGCGCTAAAAATCCTGCCTGAAGCAGTTTAAGATTTGCAGAAAGACTATCCCTGACAGAGATTGAATCCGTATAAAACCCTTTCCATGAAAACATTTCCCGTTTCCTCTTTACTTTCGAATTCTCTGTTAAGTTTAACCTTTCTAGTTCCCTGTTCACTAATTGGTCCAAGGTTTTTTTCGAAGTACCCGATGTATATTCACGATTTAAACGAGGCTGCATTTTTCCAAGGTGGCTTTTAAAGGCCTTAAGTGCATATAGCTGAAGATCATAATCTAAAGTGGTTTCAATGACCAAGCCGCTTTTCTTAAGATCATATGCTGTTTCAGCAGATTTATTCAGGGCTTTTAAAATTCTATTGACTTCTTTTTTTACTTCAACCAGAAAATAATTGGCCGGACCTTCTGATTTTAAATTGGCATAGTCCAAAATCAAAGGTGATTTTTGAAGAGAATCCGATTGTTTTTGACTCAAATAGTCATAGCGATTCATCTGCTCTAATACAACATTTCTTCTTTCAAGTGCATGATCAGGATAAAGTCTTGGATTGTAATAAGTATTTGCCTTAAGCATGCCTACTAGAACGGCTGCCTCTTGTGTGTTGAGATGCCTTACTCCCTTGTTAAAATATCTGTGAGCTGCTGCTTCAACCCCAAGCACATTTTCTCCGAAAGGCACTGTATTAAGATAAAGGGTTATAATATCTTCCTTGGAATAAATATTTTCCAAACGATAAGCCAGAATAATTTCTTTGGACTTATTTACGGGCATGGTCATAAAGCCATAGCTCTTTCTCCCAAACATGTTTTTTGCCAATTGCTGAGTGATTGTACTCCCTCCACCCGCACTTTTTTGCTGGAGAATGATGGATTTTACCAACACCCTTAACAAGCTTCTGGAGTCCACTCCTTCATGCTCAAAATATCGCGCATCTTCAGTGGCTACTAAGGCATTAATCAGGTTTTTGGGAAGCTCATCAAAGCTTATGTTAGTTCTATTGTCAGCAAAGAATTTCCCGATCAGTTTTCCGTTATCGGATAAAACCAAAGAAGCGGTTTCATTTTTAAATTCCTTTAATTCATTTTCGGTAAATACATGCCCAAAAACACCGAGATATACGAAACCTATAAACAGCCCAAATAAGAGGGAGGCCAAACCGGCCAGTTTAATAATAAAAAATAGAAGTTTCTTCTTCATGTTTCAGCTACCAAAATAAATTTGCTAATTAGATCTTAAATAGGTGCATATAGCCTGAATGACCTAGTGTTTCATCACAACCAAGGTTGCAATATAGCCCGTTAAAATATTCCATTCTTTTGATGCCAGTAATCCTCCGTTTTCGTCAAGAACTTTAAATTCAGCCGTATTAGGCCCGGAAGAGCCTTGATTCAAAGCTTCAATATCAATCCTATTGAAACCTTCTCTTAGTTGTATATCTATGGTATAATACCCTGCTGCAAGGGTAATACTTCTTCTTATTACTATGTCGTTTACATAAAGCTTAACCCGATCTCCATCCACATAACTATGATCTCTGCATATTATACGAATGGTTTTTGAGTCGGTTTCCAACTTCCCTAATTCAAGCGAAGTATTCAATTTTCTGACACTCACATCATTACCATTCCAAAATTTTGAAACCAGCACATCTTTTTCTCGATCCATCAGGTCCCGCATACTTCTTTTCTGCTTGTTGGGAACAACGCTATAGGAAGGGAAATTATCAGCTATATCTTTTAGTGTTCCAAAGAGTGTTACAATTTCTGTTTTAATAGCTGTTCCATCTGTACTTGTGGGTGCAAATTCCTTATGATCACTATCATTTGGCTGATATTGAAACAAGTCGGTTTCCTCTATAGTATTATTGTCTATCTGAGCCAAAAGATCAGTAGAAAAGGATAGAAATATACAAATGAAAAAAATGTATTTCAATGGTCAATATTTAGTTTAATACAAAAAAAAATTGGCCGCAAAAATACGAATAATAGAATACCTTTTTATTAAAACTTTATTAAAACTTAGGCTGATTTAGCAATCTGAATTTAACTATTCATTATTCTTCTGAATCTTTTTAATGGCATTTTGGATCGATTTATCTGGCTCAATCACATTGTTCTCTCCCCAAAATTCTGGATCAGAAAACCCCGTGGCCTCATCCGTCAAAATAACATTTTTCCGCATCCTATCTCTGTTCTTAATGGAAATACCCTGGTCATTATCCACCCAGTCAGTAACCGCCTTCTCTATAGTAATATTGTATATGGAATTGAACCATTTTTTATCCCATTTAATTTTAAAGCTGAGCTCGATTCTACTGTAGTTAAAATGCCATTTCCCGTCTAATTCACGATAGTCCACTATATATTTAGTATCAACAGGAATGACGTCAGCATTCGCTGGTTTTTTCTTTACAAAGAATTTCTTTGCCCTATTGAGATTTTCAAGATGTACACTAAAAACAGATTTTACAAGCGCATAACTATTTACATCAACATATAATTTTCCCTTGTAAAACGGCTCAACCACTGATGCTTTCTGAATAAAATCAATCACGTACACATTCCTATTGTCCATCGTGATCATTTTATCAAAAGAAAACTGATAAATATCGAAAATATCACCTGAAAAGAACAAATCTTTATTTCTTATAAAGTCCATATTCAAGTTGTTATAAGGGCCTCCTTGCAATTTAATGACCAGGGTGTCTATTTTTCGGTAATCCGTACTTTTTCTAACCTTTTCCAATTTGATATAATCTGCTCCAGCAGCCCCCCCTGGCTGTTTGTATATTTCAACAACTGCCTCAGAAAGTGATGCATACGTTTTTCGTTTCCTAATTGATTCACGATAAAACGCCTTGACTATCAGTGACTTATCATAAGAGTTAGCCTTTTTATTTTTCATTACTTTTCTAATGACTTGCATCGGATTGGCGTCAACAATGTTTACATCAGGAAGTTTTTCAAAAGATTCCTCCATATTGATTTCCATGCTCCCCTCAGTAAAACTTTTTAATGGAATTGTCTTAGTATTATATCCCAAATAACTAATGACTGCATTTTCCTCAACCAAATCAATCGGAACCTTTAATGTAAAAAACCCGTCCATATTTGAAATAGTTGAAATATTTGAATTAGTTACCGATATTGTTGCATATTCCAAAACATCATCTGACTTAGTGTCAACTATCTTGCCTTTATACTCCTTAAAATCAACCCCAGATTCTTCCTGCGCCATAACTGCTGGCGTCACAATTAATAAGGTAAAAAGGAAAATATAATTAATTAAACCTAATGCTTTAAGGCTTCCTAAATGATTCTTTTTCAGTTCCATTTTGATATAAAATTTATTGATGATTTCAACCATTGAAATTACTAATAAATCATCACTCTAAAAAGAACTTTAACTTAAATGTATTCAGTTTGGAAAGCTTCCAAACAATCAACTGATTTTGTGAATAATGGGATTAAAAGCTTTGGATGCAATCATTACCCGATCACCAACATACAAATTTTCCGCTTCCTTGTCGTTTGCAATAACCTTTACAAGGTTCTTACCAATCAGCACCGTTACGATCACAATAAAATCTTGTTTAACCATTCTGATTACCTCCCCGGTAAATTGAAATTTTGCGTTGACCCTGTCATTGGTAAATATTTCGGATGGAACGCCTTGACGGATAATTTTTCCTTGATCCATCTCAACTAGAAAATCAGACAATCTGATAATCTCTGACACATCATGGCTTATTAGTATCGTAGTGAGCTTGAATTCATTGTGGACCTCCAGGATATAAGACTGAAGTTTGGTTCTCATTTCATGGTCCAGAGCCGACAAAGGCTCGTCGAGAAGTAGTATGCTGGGTTTTTTTACAAGTGCCCTGGCCAGGGCTACTCGTTGTTTTTGACCGCCTGAAAGAGTACCTGGGTTTCTGTCCTGCAATTGGCCAAGGTCAATAATTTCAACTAAATGATCAACAATTTTATCAGATTGTCCTTTGCCCAAAGCAAAAACCAAGTTTTCCCTTACGGTCATGTTTGGAAATAACGCGTATTCCTGAAACACAAATCCCACATTTCGTTTTTGAGCAGCTAATTGAATATTGTTCGCCCTATCTGTCCATATTTCATTTCCTACTTTTACAATTCCTTTTTCGGGACTAAGCAGTCCTGCCAGAATAAGTAATAAGGTTGTTTTACCCGCTCCTGACTTTCCATATAAGGTTACCAGTTTCCTCTGCTCAAGGTCTAGCTTTATGTCTAGAATCATTTCCCCAGACGAAGATTTTAATATTTTTTGAAAATCTAGTTCAATCATTATTATGAGATCTTTTAAAGTAACCTCCATTAATGAGGTAAACGATCAATAATATTAAAAAAGTGATGCTAAAAAGAATCATAGAATAAGTATTGGCTAACGAATAGTTCATCGCTTCTACCTCATCATAAATCGCGATAGAAGCAACTCTGGTTCTTCCCGAGAGATTACCTCCTATCATTAATACCACTCCAAACTCTCCTATCGTATGCGCAAAAGCAAGAATGATTCCCGTAATCAAAGACGGTTTAATATTTGGCAACAATACTTTTCTCAAGGTTGTAAACTTTGATTTTCCTAAAACATAAGAAGCATTCTTAAGTGATGGAGAAAGGTTGGCAAAACCCGCCTGAATAGGATGTACCATAAAAGGTAAGCTATAAATAAGAGAGCCCAATACAAGTCCTTCAAAAGAAAATACTAATCGAAGCCCCAGCCAATTATCCAACCAGCTACCAAAAGCGTTAGCCGGACTAAAGGCTACAAGCATATAAAACCCTATCACGGTAGGAGGCAAAACCAAAGGCATACTTACCAGCGTTTCAATAACAGGCTTGGCCTTGGATTTGGTATAAGCAAGCCAATAAGCTATCGGAATGGAAATGATCAAAAGCAAAACTGTGGTGATCATGGCCAGCTTAAAAGTGAGTAACAAAGGATTCCAGTCTATCATTTTGATAAGATGATTTCGTTTGTTTTAACCATAGCTGTTACCTCCATCCCCAATTTTATTTTCAATTGTTTAACCGCATTAGATGTGATAATTGAGCTTATCTGCCCTAGTCCGGTTTTCACGGTTAATTTACTTAATAATATATCCGCATCAATTCGCATTACGGTTCCAACCATCTTATTTCTCAAGCTAATCCCACTCATATCACCAACCCCAATAATCACTTCAGTTTCCTTGAAAATTATTTTTACTTCATTTTTGACTTTTAAAAAGGAAGCCGTTTCCGGAGTATCGATAACAATGGTAGAAAAGATAAAACCAGCAACATTTACATGGACGATGGATAATTCACCATTAACTTTTATTGCGTCTATATATCCTTTTAGAATATTCATTTAGTTGAAACTTGGTACCCAAACTTATATAATATTTCCTTGCCTTTAGCAGAAAGTAAAAAATCTTTAAACTGCAAAGCTTCTTTTTGAAATGCATTTCTGTTATTAATGACCACAATTCCTTGTGCAATAGGCTTATACAATTTTTTGTCGATTTCCTTCCAGGCTCCTCTTCCCTTCATTAAAGATGATAAAACAACCGACTTGGAAGTAAAGCCAATATCTGCCACCATTGAAATAATAAATTGATTGGTTTGTGAAATACTTTCCCCAAAAACCAGTTTATTTTGCAATTTTTCCTCGAGCCCAGTTTCATGTAATACCTCCCTGGCCGATATCCCATATGGCGCAGTTTTAGGGTTACCCATGGCAATATGCTTAATACTTTCATGGCTTAAAGATTCCAAAACTGGCTCAACATCATTTTTTAAGGTCCATAAAACAAGATTTCCGTAAGCATATACCAACGGTTCATTCAACGTAAGACCCCTTTTGTATAATTCTTCTGGAAATTTCATATCTGCAGAAAGCAACACATCAAAGGGAGCTCCTTCGATGATCTGGGCAGTTAACTTGCCCGAAGAGCTAGTAACGATCTCGCATTCAATACCCGTTTGTTCAGAAAATACCTTAGTTAATTCGGCAACTGCAAATTGCATATTGGCGGCAGCGGCAATGGTGAGCTTGTCCGATTGATTTTGATTGCAGGAAACCAAAATAAGAACAGCAATAAAATAACCCGAAAAAAAACCAATTGGCTTAGCTCGTCTAACACCCATATACCTCTTTATTTTGTATGCACAAAAATACAAGTACTTATCGAAAAAAAATGATGATTCAAAGAAATATATTACAAGGAATAAAAAAGGGCCAAATACGATTTATCGAACGTTTCAGACCCTGTTAACCTAAGTTCAAATAAAATATTGAACTTTTGAATTAAATATTTT
>JAUXCI010000145.1 GCA_030618945.1 Flavobacteriaceae bacterium | reverse complement strand
TTTTATCGGAAATAATATCTCTTCGCTTGCTTATTGCCTCCGTACTGATACTAGGCGGTATCAGCATCGCGATCTTAACTAGAAAGAAATGAATTTGATTTGCAACCTTCTTGGCCAAATCCTATTGATCAGCCAATAACGCCTGATCCCAGTAGTTCATCTTCCTGATACCAAGCCACAAACTGGCCTTCTGTAATTGCAGATTGAGGATTTTGAAAAGATACATAAAGACCATTTTCTGCCTTATATAGGATTGCTTTCTCTAGGGCTTGTCTGTATCTAATTCTTGCCAAAACTTCCATTTCTTGTCCAACTTCAATTGCTAGATCTTCTCTGACCCAATGAATTTCATTCGATTCTACAAACAGAACGCTTCTATACAGGCCTGGATGCTCCTTGCCCTCACCTGTATAAATGACATTTTCATCAACATCGGTATCGATTACAAACAAAGGCTCAACCGTTCCTCCTACTGCCAGCCCTTTGCGTTGGCCTTTGGTAAAATAATGGGCGCCTTGATGGGTTCCTACGTTCTTACCATCTTCCAGCGTATAACTGAACTTAGTGCTGTTAAACTTTAAGGACTCTTCTTGATCGGTAAATTCCGGAATGGCTCGATTATATATCTCCGAATCCATAGGAACCTGAACGATCACTCCTTCCTTGGGCTTTAATTTCTGCTGCAAAAATTCGGGTAACCTCACCTTACCGATAAAACAAAGGCCTTGTGAGTCTTTTTTATCTGCAGTAACCAAGTCAAGTTCAGCTGCAATTTCCCTTACCTCTGATTTATTTAATTCACCAATAGGAAACATGGCTTTTGCCAACTGCTCTTGAGATAACTGACAAAGAAAATAGGATTGATCTTTGTTCTGATCTTTCCCGGCCAACAAACTGTATATCTTGCTCCCGTCTTTCTCAATTTCAGATTTTCTGCAATAATGGCCTGTAGCTACAAAATCTGCATTTAAATCCATGGCAATGTCCATAAAAACATCAAATTTGATCTCCCGATTGCACAACACGTCGGGATTTGGCGTTCTTCCCCTTTCATACTCCCTGAACATATAATCAACAATGCGTTCTTTGTATTGCTCACTGAGATCAACAACCTGAAATGGAATTCCTAGTTTTTCAGCCACAAGCATGGCGTCATTACTGTCTTCTAGCCAAGGGCATTCATTGGATATGGTGACAGTATCATCGTGCCAGTTCTTCATAAACAAACCGATCACTTCATAGCCTTGCTGCTTTAACAAATAAGCGGCAACACTTGAATCTACACCTCCCGAAAGACCTACAATGACTCTTTTCATCATACAAAATTAGCGTCGGCAAAGATACGAAAACAATTAGATAAACATCCGAGTAATCAACAAGGGAGGCTTGACATTTAAAACTTAGCGCACAGTCTTAGTCTTTTTTAGGTTTTAGAGCAGGCTGTTCAGTACTCACCAATTCTCCATCAACATAATTTTCCCAGGTCCCCACCCTAAGGTCATCTTTAAAGGGTCCTTTTTTTATAAGATCGCCCGTTTTTCGGCTGTAATAAATAGCCATTCCATTTAGTTTTCCTTTGGAATAATTGAAGTCCTGATATAAAAATCCTTTTATAGCATATTTTTTATAATTGCCGTGGAGTAAGTCGTTTTTATAATAAGTAACTTCAGTGGGCTCTCCAGAAAGGTAAAAAGTTAAGTATACGCCCTCCAATTTACCGTTGACATAATTTTCTTCGCTCATCACTGATTTTCCGTTGGGATGGTAAAACAACCATTTCCCTTCCCTTTTCTTTTCCTTCATTTTTCCTTTGCTTTCAAGGGCTCCGGAAGGAGTATAAAAGCTCACATCGGCTAAACCATTATCATTACTATATTCTTTTACGATTACTGGGAAATCAGAATTAGATGCTGAATAGAATTTGAATACGCCAACTTCTTTCCCATGATCAAATTTTCCAACATACCTCACTCTGTCATTGTTGTAATATTTTTTCCAGACACCATGACGTTTACCATCTGCATCCATCTGGTTGATATCTTTCTGAGCAAACATCAGATTAGAGCTCAAGCAAACGATCAAAAACAAAACATATCTATACATCAAACTTATTTTACTAATTCATAACTCAAAAAACAGGAAATTGTTGTCCGAATTTAGAAGCTTATATAGTCGTAAAAATAGAATTATTTTTTAAATTTAGTTTCTAATTGTCATAAATGATTTTTATCGATTTTATGTAAACCCATTATTTTCCTGTAATCTGTGGACAATAAGCTATTCAGTGGAAACACAATACCAAAAATAAAAATGAAGGAATCCTATATAATTCATCAACTTGAAGCCGTAAAAAACGCCAAACGAATCTATCGCGACAAGGCCGCATCCTATGTTTTGGATCATCCGGAAGACATACCTGAATTGATTAGTCTTGTATTTGATATAAAATCACCTCTTCATATCAAGGCAGCATGGGTACTGGAATTGGTTTGTATTGAAAACATATTGCTTATGGGACCTTACGCAACAGGGTTTCTTAAAAATATGCAGCAGGTTGTTCATGAAAGCGCTTTAAGGCCTGTATCAAAGGTTTGCTATTTTATATCCAAGACCTATTTCTCTGACAACAATAAATATTTTGAATTAGGCAAAGAATCTGTGGATCAAATCATTGAATGCAATTTCGACTGGTTGATTGAAGAACATAAGGTAGCCACTCAGGTATACGCCATGGATACCTTGCACCTTTGGGGGAAACAGTATAAATGGGTACAGGAAGAACTCAAACTAATTCTCCAAAAAAAGACGAATTCAGGTAGCAAGGGATATCAGGCCCACGCCAGGAAATTATTAAAAAATCTATAGTTTAATGACGCATAAAAAGGCATAATAAACTATTTTTGTAGCTTAGTCCATATAAATAAAACATGAATTTAACAACCTTAAATGCCATATCACCAATAGACGGCAGATACAGAAACAAAATTAGCAGCCTGTCTGACTATTTTTCTGAAGAAGCATTGATAAAATACAGAGTTAGGATAGAAATTGAATATTTTATCGCTTTATGTGAGATTCCACTGCCTCAATTAAAGGAATTTGACAGGGGTCTTTTTCCTGAATTAAGAAAATTATATACTGAATTTACTCCTGAAAACGCTCAGAAGATCAAGGATATTGAAAGTGTCACTAACCATGACGTAAAGGCAGTTGAGTACTTTATCAAAGAAAAATTTGATGACTTAGGCCTATCTAATTATAAGGAATTCATACATTTTGGCCTAACCTCTCAGGATATCAATAATACTGCTGTTCCACTCTCATTAAAAGAGGCTTATGAAACGGTTTATTTGCCAGAATTAAATGTGCTTATCGAAAAACTTGAACAACTTTCAACTGACTGGAGCAATATTTCTATGTTGGCCAAAACACATGGGCAGCCGGCATCACCAACACGTCTTGGAAAAGAAATATATGTTTTTGTAGAGCGTATCAAGCAACAACTTAAGCTTTTAAAAGCAATTCCTTTCGCCGCCAAGTTTGGTGGTGCCACTGGGAATTTCAATGCCCACAAGGTTGCATATCCGGATCGTAACTGGAAGGAGTTTGGCTGTCATTTTGTACAAAATATTTTGGGTCTTAGTCATTCTTTCCCGACCACTCAAATAGAGCATTATGACCATTTAGCGGCATTATTTGATGGCTTAAAAAGAATTAACACGATAATTATTGACTTAGATCGTGATTTTTGGCAATATATTTCCATGAATTACTTTAAGCAAAAAATAAAACAAGGGGAAGTAGGTTCGTCTGCCATGCCTCATAAGGTAAATCCTATAGACTTTGAAAACAGTGAAGGAAATTTAGGCATAGCTAATGCTATTTTTGAGCATTTATCTGCTAAACTGCCTATCTCGAGGCTACAACGAGACCTTACGGATTCTACGGTTTTAAGAAATATTGGTGTTCCTTTGGGGCATACTATTATTTCATTTACCTCAACCGTAAAAGGTTTAAATAAATTACTGCTCAATCAGCAAGCCTTTGATCAGGACCTGGAAAATAACTGGGCCGTTGCAGCAGAGGCTATTCAAACCATCTTACGCAGGGAAGCATATCCTGACCCTTATGAAGCATTAAAAGGCTTAACGAGAACTAATGCAAAGATCAATCAAAAATCAATTGCTGATTTTATTGACACCCTCAATGTTGATGAGCAGATTAAAATGGAATTAAAAGCAATAACGCCACATAACTATACCGGCATTTAAAATGGCTTGATAATGCGTACTCTTTTAATCATTTTGGTATTGTCCTTTTGTTCTTCATGTATAGAAAATAAAGGAGTAAATGTCGATGATTTTAAAAATGGATCATTCAAAACTGTTCTGGAAGATGGTGAAAATATTTCTTTCGCAATACGTAAGGATTCTTTACAAATCGAATCATTTAGGCAAGTAAATGACACCTTTACGATTAATTGGATTGATCAATTCGAATATGTTTTACTCAAGAAAAACCCTAAAACTTTGCTTGACAGCACACCTTTTCATGTTAAAATCACAAGTATAAAAAAGAATTCATATACTTTTAAGGCTTATTATAAAGGATCCAATTTCAAGCAAAAAGGAACCGCCTTTAAACTGGACGAAAATATTATTTTAAATTAACCGAAAACCATGGACATATTTTTATATATCGACACATGGGTCGCGCTGCTCACTTTAACTTTTCTGGAGATTATTTTAGGTATAGATAATATTATTTTTATATCCATTACAGCAGGCAAACTGCCCAAAAATCAAGTCAAGAAAGCAACAAACATTGGTCTTTTACTGGCGATGGTATTTAGAATTTTTCTGTTGTTAGGCGTTTCTTATATAATCTCAATGGAGGATCCATTGTTCAACGTAAACTTATCCTGGTTTCAGGCAGGAATTTCTGGTCAAAGTCTGATTTTATTGGGAGGTGGCATATTTCTTTTGTTTAAAAGCACCCATGAAATTCATCTTAAAGTAGATAAAATTGATGATCACCAAATTGAAAAACTTAAACTTGACACTTCACTGACCAAGGTGATCATTCAGATTGTTCTTATAGATATAGTTTTTTCTTTTGATTCTGTTCTTACAGCAGTCGGTATGACCAATGGTATTGATGGAGCTTTGATTATTATGGTAACGGCCGTTGTAATTTCCATATTAATCATGATGATTTTTGCCTCCCCCATTGGTAAATTTGTCAATAACAATCCTACAATTCAAATGCTGGCACTTTCATTTCTGCTTTTAATTGGCTTTATGCTTATTACAGAAAGCGCTAACTTGTCGAATGCGATAATCTTTGGTCGCGATGTAGGGTCTATCCCTAAAGGTTATCTCTATTTCGCCATTGCTTTTTCACTTGGTGTTGAAGCCCTCAATATGAAAATGAGAAAGAAAAAATAGCAATTACAAGTCTTAAACAAACTTATTATGGAGGAAAAAATCGGTATAATCTATTCCACTGTTGACGGACAGACCAAAAAAATATGTGACTATATTGTTGATTTGCTCGACCAAAAACAAATCAAGGCTAAGCTGTATTCAATTGATGAATTCGATGCCAATATCAATGATTTCAGTATCTTAATCATTGGAGCCAGCATTAGATATGGAAAGCATAATAAAAAAATAACAAAGTTTATATCAGATCATAGGGATAGCCTTGATAAAATAAAGACAGGATTTTTTTCAGTAAACCTCGTCGCAAGAAAGCATGATAAAAATTTGCCGGACACAAATCCATATTTGATTAAATTCATAGAACATATCAAGTGGAAACCTGATGTTTTAGATGTGTTTGCAGGAAAACTGGACTATAAAGCTTATCCTTTTTTTGATAGGATTATGATCAAATTGATCATGAAAATGACAAAAGGGCCAACAAAAACTGACGAGCCAATTGAGTATACTGATTGGAACCGAGTAGAAGAATTCAGTTCAAAAGTGCTTAAATACTAAAAACAGAGCCTTAAAATTTGAGTTCGATTTAAAGATCATACATCAAATAAAATTCTCTTCCTCTTTCATTTTTTCTTTTACGATGTAAGAATTAGTTTCTCTGCTCATTCGTTGATTTCCAGAAAACACAGGAATTCAACATGAATTCCTTTCTTTAAATCTATCACCATATAATCCAATCAATACAACTTTTTTAAAAGGTTTGTGTAGCCTAGGTTACTCAGACAACATTGATACCAAGGTAGTTTTGCATGAAAAATAATATTGAAAACCATGCATTTTTACAAGACATACAAATTTATGCTAAGCGGATTCATAGGAATGATCTTACTCAGCTTTGCTTCCAACGCACAATCAACCACAATGATTGGTCTTGAAGAAGTAAAATCAAAGGCAAGAGACAAAAACACGAGTCTTAAAATTTCTCAACAAGACTATGCTATTGCCAAGGCACAGTACGAACGTACCAGAGCCGTTAT
>JAUXCI010000024.1 GCA_030618945.1 Flavobacteriaceae bacterium | reverse complement strand
CCTAATTCCACACCAAATTGGTCAAAACTATAAATATTCCATATTACTCCTTGGACAAAAGTCTTGTGTTCATACACTGAAATAAGCGATCCCAGACTTCTCGGATCCAGTTTTTCGATCAAAATAGCATTTG
Organism: Flavobacteriaceae bacterium; assembly: GCA_030618945.1. Lineage (GTDB taxonomy): Bacteria > Bacteroidota > Bacteroidia > Flavobacteriales > Flavobacteriaceae > Lutimonas. Next base: position 15,715 of record JAUXCI010000024.1, on the reverse strand, counting down.
AAGGCCTGTTACCGTCAAATACCTTGAAAGGTAGCAGGGAATTTATCTTTTGAGTATCACCATTAAATTTCATATCAAGGTGAACCTCTTCCGCCGTTTTTCCGGCATACAAGGCTTCTGCTTGTGCATAATAATTTGCCATAAGCTTTTGGTGATGATCTTTATTCCCATAAAGCGATGATTCATAGCCGATAAAATCAACAGGAATCAATTTGGTTCCCTGATGTACAAGCTGCATAAAAGCATGCTGAACGTTGGTGCCCGAATTTCCCCAAATGATATTTCCGGTTTGATAGGTCACTTTATTTCCATCTCTGTCAACTGATTTTCCATTGCTCTCCATGGATAATTGTTGTAAGAAAGGGGCCAATTTTTGAAGGTATTGGGTATATGGGATAACAACTTCAGATTCTGATTCGAAGAAATTATTATACCATATACTTATCATGGCCAGTATCACAGGAATATTGTTCCGAAAACTGGTGTTTTTAAAATGTTGATCCATGGCTTGGGCCCCATCCAGAAATTTTCTGAAATTGTCAAAGCCAATGGCAAGACTAATCGAAAGACCAACGGCACTCCATAAAGAATATCTGCCACCAACCCAATTCCACATAGTAAAAATGTTTTTCTCTGCGATACCAAATGCCTTAACCATTTCAAGATTGGTTGAAACAGCAACAAAATTGTGTTTGACGTCTTCTTCTGAAGCAGATTGTAAAAACCATTTTTTGATGGTTTCGGCATTGGTCAGGGTTTCCTGTGTTGTAAAAGTTTTTGAAACGATGACAAAAAGAGTGGTTTCAGCATTTAATTCTTTTAATACTTCTGCCACATGATCCCCATCAATGTTGGAAACAAAATGTGTTTTAAGATGATTTTTATAATAGTGAAGCCCTTCTACAACCATATGGGGTCCCAAATCAGATCCTCCAATGCCAATATTCACAATATCAGTTATTTTTTTCCCCGAATAACCTTTGAACTCACCTGAGATAACCTTATTTGAAAAGGCTTTGATTTTGTCTAATGTTTGATTTACTTCAGGCACTACATCCTGGCCGTCAACCATTATGGGTTTGTCATCAGTATTTCTCAGTGCTGTATGAAGTACAGCTCTATTTTCTGTAACATTTATGACATCACCCCCAAAGTATTTTTCGATGGCATCTTCAAGTTTGCATTCTTCTGCTAAACCGATTAAATAATCTAAAGTTTCTTCTGTGATTCTGTTTTTAGAAAAATCAAGAGAAAGCGTTTCAAATTTTAAGGATAGATTCTCTTTGCGATTTGGGTCATTCTGAAAAAGAGATTTCATGTGAACGGATTGCGTTTTCTTGAAATGATTGTTCAGATTTTTCCAGCTATCAGTTGCGGTTGGATTGATATTAATTAATGACATACTTTACAAATTGAGATGTGTAATATTTTATGGACTAACGTTTCGAATTACAGCCTTTTCGAGAAAACTAGTAGGAATACTGTCTATCTGGCTTTTTAAGGGGGCTATATATGCAAAATAGTCTTCTTTTAAATTTTCTTTTATAGGATCGGCTGAAGGCAATTTCTGTTTGAAAGGGTCTACCTGACTTCCATTTTTCCAGAACCTGTAACAAACATGTGGACCAGCGGTATTTCCGGTCATTCCAACATAGCCAATAACGTCGCCTTGTTTCACATAATCGCCCTTTTTCACGGCTCTTTTTTTCATGTGTAAGTACTGGGTGCTATAAGTTGAATTGTGTTTGACCTTTACATAATTCCCATTACCACCTTTATAACGCGATTCTGTAACCGTTCCGTTGGCTGTACTAAGAATCGGCGTACCCACGTTCGCAGCAAAATCGGTCCCTCTATGGGCTCTGACTTTGTTGCCATAGTATTTAATTCTTCTTCTCAAATTATACCTGGAGGATATTCTACTGAACTTAATAGGCGACTTTAAGAATTGCCTTCTTAGGGTCTTTGCATTTTCATCGTAATAATCGTTGATATTTTTAGTAGAATCGGTGATAAAATTAAAAGCGTAAATCGGGTTGTCTTTATGTGAAAAATAGGCGGCCTTGATATTTCCAACCCCTACTGAGATGGTATCATTTATATATTTTTCTTCATAGATCAATTTGAAATTGTCCCCTTTTTGAAGGTGATAAAAATCGATTGTCCAAGCGTAGATATCGCTCATTTCAAGAGCCAGAATATAATTCAGGTTTTGCCTTTCTATAGCTTCTGACAAGGAAGATTCAATAATACCAGTTGCCGATTTTTCAACAATTTTAACTTCTTTACGACCAAATTTAGTTTGAATGGAATCAGTAAAATCTACGATTAAGTATTCAACCAAATTAGGTTGATATATAAAAACCTGCGCCAGTTCAGTTGAATCATTTTTAGCCAGGATGGTATAAGGCTTTCCTGCTCTCAATCTTCTGATGTCAAAAGTATCTCTGGCTGCAGCGGCAATTTTGTAGATTTTTGGGTAATCTATATGGTGCCTATCCAATATTTCACCAAAACTCTCCCCTTTTCTGATTGTGTCTTTTATGACCTTATAGTCGTTCAATACAAACCCAAACTCTTCAATTATTTTGGGTTGTTCCTCTTCAAGAACCTCAATTTCAGATACTTCCTTAGGTTCTTTTTGACATGAATAAAAAAGGATTATTCCCAGAAAAAATACAATGGTTCTCTTCACGTTTGACTAATTTGTTTACAACGCTGCAAATTTATCGTTTTTAACAAATAAATGGCCTTAAGATTAGTTAAAAATTTAGGGAAAAGGGTGAACTAATCCATTATACTCAATTAATTCAGCTTTAGCCGAGCCCACAAGTAGAGAAGCTTTTATTTTAAGGGGGATTTTATTGAGATCATCACTTATCCACAAGGTTACATTCTCCTCATCCCTAAATACCCTTCCTTTTTGTACTAGAGGTCTTATTTTAATGGTATTGATACGCCCAAAATTGGTCTTGAGGGTCTCTCGACCTAAGACCATCAGTTTGATTGGGTTCATTTTTCCATCAAAGAACATATTGAGATCTATTGAATCCTTTTCTTTTAAGTGAGTAAAATCAATATTCCTCATATAATAAAATGAGGATATCATATCTTGGACATTGTTTTGAATAAAATGGAAATTTTCCTCATCTTTTTTATGATTGATAACTTTAGCCTGATGTTTTTCAAAGTCAAAATAAATCTCCTTATCCTGGGTATATCCGCCCTCATCAACTTTTCTGATAAAGTGTGTTGGCCGCATGCTATTTTGATCGAAATAACTCTCATAAGTATCTTCCACACGAAACAAAAATTTCACCATACCGGTAGTCCAGCCTTTTCCTATGGCATGGATTAGGGAATCGTTTTTATCCTGCGGGTTTTCTATTTCAATAGTTGAAAAACCAGCATTCAATAATCCGTATTGAATTTTATACTTTAAATATTCTCCACGCTGAAATGAGACTTCTGAATTTTGCGAAAAGATCATGGTGGAAAATAATATAAAGAATACAGGTAAAACCTTGTTCATATATTAAAGATGCTTATAAACGATTGATAAAATTCTTTTAGCATAAGATAACGAAACAAGGTATTGCAATTTGTATACCAAATTTCATTTTAATCAGAAGGGCTAAAATTACTGATACCTTCTTGTAGCCAGGATAAATAAATTTCAATATCCGGATTATAAGCTGAATACTCATTTAGATTAGCCCCTTCATGATCGAGTAAAACATAATAAGGCTGTGCATTAGCCTTGTATTTGTTAATTTGAAATTCACTCCATTTTTTACCAATTGTAGTCACTTTTTTACCGTTTAGTGAAGATATATATTGTTCTGATTCGGGTAATTTTCGTTTGTCATCAACATAAAGAGAAATAAGGACTATATCATTTTTAAGCGTTTGTAAAACTCTGGAATCAGACCAAACCCTTTCTTCCATTTTACGGCAATTTACACAAGCGTGCCCGGTAAAATCAAGCATAACTGGTTTATTGACTTTTTTAGCGTAAGACATACCTTGTTCATAATCTAAAAAGGATATGATATCATGAGGGCCTAAATGCGCTCCTTTGGGTATTTGGCTTTCAGAAATATTACCAGATTCATTCAATTTGGTATAACCAACACCATAGGAAGACTCACTATAATGCAGAGGTGGCGGAAAACCACTTATCAATTTTAAAGGAGCTCCCCAAAGCCCTGGAACCATGTAGATAGTAAAACACATTACTACTAAGCCAAGCGTCAATCTTCCGACGGAAATATGACTGAGATCAGAATCATGAGGTAATTTGATTTTACCAAATAGATAGAAGGCCAGTGCGCCAAAAATTGTTATCCAGATGGCGATAAAAACTTCTCTTTCCAACAAGTGTGCTTGTAAAACAAGATCAGCATTTGACAAAAACTTGAAGGCCAGAGCCAGCTCAAGGAATCCCAAAAATACTTTTACCGTGTTTAACCATCCTCCTGATTTTGGCAGAGAATTCATCCACCCGGGAAAAGCTGCGAAAAGTGAGAAGGGTAGTGCAATAGCCAAAGAGAAGCCGAACATACTAATAACGGGAGCAACGCCTCCTTGTGCAGCTGCGGCAACCAATGCGGTGCCAACAATTGGGCCCGTACATGAGAAAGAAACAATGGCCAAGGCTAGGGCCATAAAAAATATGCCAATTAGGCCACCTCTATCAGCCTGTGAATCAACTTTAGTTCCCCAGGAGCTTGGTAAAGTAATTTCAAAAGCTCCCAAAAAGGAAATGGCAAATATGACCAACAATAAGAAAAAGACCAGGTTAAACCACACATTGGTTGATAAGGCATTTAAGCTATCGGCTCCAAAAATTGAGGTAACTACAGTTCCTAATAACACATATAATAAAATAATAGACAGTCCAAAAACAATCGCATTTCTAATTCCCACAGCTTTGTTCTTGCTTTGTTTCGTAAAGAAACTTACCGTCATCGGAATCATTGGAAAAACGCAGGGTGTTAATAAGGCTGCAAACCCAGCGAAAAAGCTCAAAATAAATAATGTCCAAAGACTTTTTCGCTTTTCCTTTTTAGGGATTCCTGTAACCTTTGATTTTTCCTTTCCTGTTTCAGATGCAAGCGTTTCATCAGTGGTATTACTTTTGTCCAGAAAACCTTTGTCAGCATCTGAATCTAAAACTGTTGTCTTTTCTTCCGCTGCCCGACCTTGAAGATCAAAAGAGAGATCTACTTCAGTAGGAGGTAAACAATGAGTGTCATCACACACCATAAACTCAAGTGATCCTTTTATAGTTATTTTATCGTTTGTGAGAAGTCTGATTTTCTGTTTAAATATGGCTTGGGTATCAAAATATTTAATATCCATCTCAAATACGTTGTCGTATTCCTCGTGCCCTTCTCCTTCAGTGGGAATTCCAAGGAATTCATAGGCTTTATTATTTTCTACGAAGGTAAATGTGGTAGGAATCGGACCTCCTTCCGGCACGGTCTGAGAATAAAGGTGCCATCCATAATCAATGTTAGCCGTGATAACAAGATTAAATTCTGAATCATTCACTTTTTCTACTGTTGTTTTCCATTCAACAGGATTATGGATCTGGGCATTGGAAACAGACCCTATCAAGAAAAATAATATAAATAACTTTGAAATGATTTTCATGTTTCGAGTGATGCGTTTAAAATAAATTTTGTTTTGTCGGTAACTTTGTATCGATTATCAACCCTTTTGCCGATCAACCAAATGATGTTTTCACCGGAACAAAGTAACCAAATATTTTCCTTTTGTAAAAGTGAGTATTTTTCGTCTTTAAAAAAATCACTTAGCTTTTTCTTTCCCTTCATTCCAATAGGGCAAAAATAGTCGCCTTTTCTCCATTTTCTTACAATTAGGGGAAATCTTAACAAATCCTTATCAAATTGAGCTGTTCTAATGTCTTTATTTATTTTATAATGGCAGTCAAAATCACGGGATTCGAGCTTGATCACTCCCTTATCAAGATTTAATAATTTCTGGTCTTCATAAATTTCAAAAGATTCAGATTGGTCAATTTTTTCTGAGCGCGTACTAAGCAACAGGTAATTGCCATGTTTGATTAGTCGATGTGTTTTAGAATATAACTGTTTGCCTGATTGAGCTTTAAGTAGGGATCGAATATCCTTCCATTGACGAAATCCGTAGGGATGAAAGATTTGATAGAGATAAGCTGTATTATCTGAATAATTCAATAATTGCTTTACTTTGAATTTTATGCCTTCATCATGGTTGTTTGAAGAGGTTTCTATAACTTCTTTTCGAACCTCATCCATTTTGTCATTAATAATTTTGCGACTACCTAAAAGATTCTCTATTGTGGAAGAAAAAGAATCCATAAAGGTCGGGTTAAATTCTTTTAAAATCGGAATGAGTTCCTTTCGGATTTTATTTCTAAGATACTTGGTGTCCTCATTGCTATGATCTTCTCTCCATGCCAGGGCATTTTCATTTGCATAGGTCTCTATCTCATTTTTCGCAAAGGGTAGCAAGGGCCGAATAAGCCAGGATGTGTTTGCTGGAATACCTATGAGTCCATCGACTCCAGTTCCTCTCGATAAGTTGATAAAAAAAGTTTCTAAACTGTCATCAGCGTGATGTGCAGTAAGCAAATAGTCGAATTCATTTTTAGCGACGATCTCTTGAAACCAATTATATCTAAGCTCCCTGGCAGCCATCTGAATTGAAACTTTGTGCTGTTGAGCAAAATCCTTCGTGTCAAAAGAAACAGTATAAATTTCTTTCTTTCGTTTTAAAGCTTCCTTTTGAACAAAGGCCTCATCCTGATCTGACATCTCTCCGCGCAGGTTAAAATTGCAATGAGCCAAAGCGAACCGGAAGTTTAATTTGTCAAAAAGGTCACATAAAACCATACTATCAACACCTCCAGAGATGGCCAACAATAAATTTTTCTCCTTTAAAGTTGGGAAAGATTGATTGATATGTGTTTGAAATCGGTTATACAAGGATAATGATTTGAGTATTGCTCGCCGCAAAGTTATACCTTTTAATAAAAGGAATAAAAAAAGTCCTTAATAAACAACATTAGTTCATTAAGGACTTTTATCTGAAATTGTCAAAATTAATTTTTAACAAGTAAATGTTTACGGACTTCTAATTCTGAAAGCACGGTTAAGGCTTCTTCCATATAAATATCCTTTTTTAAACTCTTATGCCAAAGTCCACGTTTTTTCGCCAAAACAGAATCCTTTTCCATAATTGGTAGTTCATATTTAGGAGAATTAAATTCCAGAGAACTTTCGTATAATGAGATGTCTTCAAAAGATTTGGACTCTTTTAACCTTTCTTTTAACTCTTCCTTATAGCCTTCAAAGTTTAAGTTGACAAGCGTATTGTCACGTCCTTGTTTTAACCATTTTGCATTTTCATCGATGATGATGAAATGTGGATTGTCTGCTATCCTTTCTTTACTATCATTAACCACTTGATGAAAATTTTCATAAATATCAATAGGAGAATATTCAGCCGGTTCTATTTTATCCCACGCTAAGGGATTTTTTTCGTCACGTTCACCAATTTCGAAATAAGCGTATTTATCTGGCATAGCGATATCGCTAACTACGCCTTCTAATTGCGTAGAACCTCCATTGATTCTATAGAATTTTTGAATAGTCATTTTAAGGGCGCCAAGATCTTCAGGGTATTTAAAATAATTGTTCAACGGAAGTACATTTTGCACGGTTCCTTTCCCAAATGATTGTTTGCTTCCAATGATAACGGCTCTGTTATAATCCTGCATGGCCGCAGCGAAAATTTCAGAAGCAGAAGCGCTTAACTCATTTACCAAAACCACAAGTGGTCCGTCCCATTGAATTTGTTTATCCTTATCGGATCTGATATCAGGCTTCTCTCCGCGATATTTGACTTGTACAACCGGACCGTCGCTAATAAAAAGGCCAGCAATTTCAATTGCAGTCTTCAAAGATCCGCCTCCATTATTTCTAAGGTCTATCAAAAGACCTTCGATATTCTCTTCTTTAAGCCTGGCGATTTCCTGCTCCATATCAGTAGCAGAATTTCTAAAATTTCGCTCGTTAAAATCAATGTAAAATTTCGGGAGATTTATTACACCAAAAGTGCGATCGTTAACTTCAACAACACTTGACTTAACAAAGGTTTCTTCAAGTTCAACGATATCCCTAATAATTGAAATTACTTGAACTGAACCATCTATTTTTTTAACAGTAAGACGAACTTCTGTTCCTTTACTTCCTTTTATAAACTCAATGGCATCATCAAGTCTCATCCCAACAATATCAACCGGTTGATCCGATCCCTGCCCTACTTTTAAAATAAGGTCTCCAACTTCAAGCTCTCCGCTTCTCCATGCCGGACCACCAGAAATCAATTCCGCTACTCTGGTATAATCATCTCTTTTTTGAAGTCTCGCCCCAATACCTTCCAGTTTCCCGGCCATACTAATATCAAACCTTTTTTTGTCTTTTGGAGCAAAATAATTTGTGTGTGGATCAAATTGAACGGTAAGGGTATTGATAAAAATTGCAAACCAATCCGTGTCATCTAATTCTGCCATTACGGTGTAAAGGTCGTCCAGACTTTTTTCCGCTGCTTCTCTTGAATCTTTTTCAAGCTCCTCAAAAGATTTTATCTCGGCAACTTCTGTTTTTGAATCTTCAGCATTGTCATCGAAATTATCGGTCATAGTTGTTTGCAACTCAATTTTTTCATATAATCTGGAAAGGGTGCTAACCTTTAGCTGCATCTGCCAATTCTTTATTAGTTCAGTTGTGGTTTTGCTATATATTTTTTTATCATAGTCAATATTAAAACTTCCTTCACCGCTAAAATCAAAGGGTGTTTCCAAAATTTCTTTATAATAACCCTGAGATTCCAGTACTCTTTGATCAAAACGAGCTATGACTACTTTGTAAAAAGTGAGGTCTTCACTTTTTATTTGATCATCAATTAAATTCTTATACATCGAGAATTCATCAATATCACTTTGTAAAAAGAATCTTTTATACGGGTCGAGGGCATCGATAAAATCAGTGAATACGTTCTCTGAAAAATTGTCGTCAATAAGTTGCGGTTCGTAATGCCCTTGTTTCAAAGCATACCGGACAAGCCCTATAAGAATTTTATCTTTTTCGGGATTCGGTTCGTTAACCATTTTAAAGCCGAATAACATTCCGGCAACAATAATTATAGGAAGAATTATTTTATACTGTTTTTTCATAAAGAGGGAAATTTTTTCATTCACAAACTACATCCTGCTGTTTTACGTCACGACAATATAGTAAAAAACCATATTCAATTTAGTACACAAAAAAAATTTTATCTGACAAAGATCTGTAAAATTCAGCAAATCAGACTACAATACTAGTTATTAAATGACAAATTGGCTCATAATTAAATGTTAAACATAATTTCAATAGGTAAGGCCAAAAAAGTTTATTTTTGTCATAAACCCCTATCTAATGCAAAAACAACCTTTAATCCTGGTAACCAATGATGATGGTATAACTGCGCCAGGAATTCGAACCTTGATCTCTGTTATGAACGAAATTGGTGACGTCATTGTTATTGCCCCCGACAGCCCTCAAAGCGGAATGGGTCATGCTATAACTTTAGATTCTACGATTTATTGTGATGCTGTTACAATAGATGAAGGGATACAATTAGAGTATCGATGTTCGGGTACTCCAGCTGACTGTGTCAAAATGGCTATAAGTGAAATTCTTAATAAAAAACCTGACTTATGTGTCTCCGGAATAAATCACGGCGCGAACAGTTCAATCAACGTTATTTATTCGGGAACCATGAGTGCTGCTATTGAAGCCGGAATAGAAGGAATTCCGGCCATTGGTTTTTCCTTACTTGATTATTCCTGGGATGCTGATTTTAAGCACCTTAGAAAAGACATCAAAAACATAGCGCTAAACGTACTAAACAAGGGCTTACCTGATGGAGTAGTGCTTAACGTGAATTTCCCAAAGATGAAAAACAAAAAATTCAAGGGAATAAAAGTATGCAGACAGGCTAGAGCAAACTGGGTGGAAGAATTTGACAAAAGGGTTAACCCTCAAGGCAAAGACTATTATTGGTTGACCGGAAAGTTCGTCAATATGGACCATGGAGAAGACACAGATGTTTGGGCGCTGGAAAATGGTTATGTTTCTATGGTACCTGTAGGTTTTGATTTAACGGCACATCATTTTATACAATCATTAAACACTTGGGATCTGTAATGAAAAAAGAAATTTTGATAGGGTTTTTAACAGGTTTGATTGCGACGGCTTTTGGCTTTTATATCTACGTTGAATTTGTCTCAACCTATAGTTTTGAAGAAACCTTGAAAATATTGGATGAAGGGAATCTTTACGGAAAGGTTTTGGGCCTTGCTGCTATCCCTAATTTATTTGTGTTTTTTATTTTTTTAAAGAAGAAACAGGAACTTAGGGCAAGAGGTGTTTTACTGGCCTGCTTTGTCATTGCCTTTTTAATCCTTGTCAGCAAATTTTTATAAATAGGATTTTAGTATAACGATAAACACTTTTAACTTTGAAATACTATATTATTTCGGGAGAAGCATCAGGAGACCTCCACGCTTCTAATTTGATGAAGGCCCTAAAAAAAGAGGAAACCCATAGTGATTTTAGATTTTGGGGAGGAGACCTTATGGAACAGGTTGGCGGCACCTTGGTCAAACATTATCGCGAACTGGCATTTATGGGGTTTGCTGAGGTTTTTATGAATCTAAGAACCATTTTGAATAATATTAAATTCTGCAAACAGGACATTTTAGCATATGGTCCTGATGCGATAATTTTAGTGGACTATCCGGGATTTAACCTTCGGATCGCAGAATTTGCGAAAAAGAAAAACATCGTGGTTCATTACTATATTTCGCCTCAAATATGGGCTTGGAAAGAAAACAGGATCAAAAAGATCAAAAGAGACGTTGACCATATGTACGTGATTTTGCCGTTTGAAAAGGATTTTTATGAAAAGAAGCACAATTACCCGGTTCATTTTGTAGGACATCCATTATTGGACGCTATTGCTGACAGAGCACTAATTGATCCCTCAACTTTTGCTAAAGAAAACAACCTGAGTGATAAACCAATTGTTGCTTTGTTACCGGGAAGCAGAAAGCAAGAAATAACTAAGATGCTGGCTATAATGCTTAAAATGGTTCCAAAATTTCCTGATCACCAATTTGTAATCGCAGGAGCTCCAAGTCAGGAACTGAATTTTTACAAAAAATTCATTGACACTGAGAATATTGCCATTGTTGAAAACAAAACCTATGATCTATTATCGGTTTCAACAGCTGCAGTGGTTACTTCGGGTACGGCGACTTTGGAAACCGCCCTATTCAAGGTTCCGGAAGTAGTGTGCTATAAAGGGAATGAGATCTCTTATCAAATTGGGAAGCGGCTTGTGAATGTCAAATACATCTCTCTGGTGAACCTCATTCTGGACAAAGAAGTGGTTACTGAATTGATACAAGACGAATTTAATGAAGAAAATCTTGAAAATGAATTATTCAAAATACTTGACCACAAATATCGTCAGGACATATTTGATCAATACTTTGAATTGGAACAAAAACTGGGAGGAAAAGGGGCCAGTGAAAAAACAGCTAAGCTGATTATCAAATATACCTGACCCCTAATTAAATTAAACTCAGGTTAAACAATCTATTCGCATAGGCTTTCAAGAGCATCTTCAATGTCTCCCGGAGCACTTCTTATTTTCATAAATGTACCCATAGTGAGCTCAGGCCAATGAAGTGCCAGCCTGTATCGACCATGTAGTATGGTAGCAACTTTATTTTGAAGAATGATCTCATAGGGCATTGCCGCAAGATGATCTTCTCCAATAATAGGTAGAAAGCTTTTTTCCCCAGCTTCTTCATTGAAAAGGGCGACTCCGTAAACGGCTATTTTTTCATCTTTAAAGATCAAAGAATACACTTTTTCGGTACTACTTTTTTTAGCAGCCAGATTTTTTTCAATCACCCGAACACCTTCTTCAAAACTTGTAAATTCTTTTAATTCAACAGGATCTGTAAAATAAGGCATCATGATTTTATAATGATACCCTCTTAAATTTTCGGCAGTCATGGATCCTCCAAAGCCCTTATTATCTTTGCCTAAAGGCGATAAGGAAGCGGTAACATCAGCAGCGATTTTAGTTAATCCTTGACTGTGCTTGTCATAGGAGTCTCTAAGGTAGGCCTGAAATAAATATTCAGGATTCAAATAGCTTATACTTGTACTGCTACCATTGGCTTTAAGGCCAACCTTTAGGGCTGCGGCCAAGGATCCCCGGTCTGTAACTTTTAAACAGATGCTTTGAAGATCTTTTCTTGAATATACAATGACCTTCATGCTCTGGCTATTTTGCACATGATACTGCCCCAGAATTTCAAAACCATTTCCCTCTAAGGCTTTGATAACGTCTATTTCAGTTTGCTCTATTGTTTTTGACAAATCGCCTATATGAATATATGGCGATAATTCCTGAGCCTTAACCCAGTTGTTTCCTAAAAAAAGGGATATAGTAATCCACAGTATGATTGATTTTTTCATATTAAATCTTGAATTAGTTAAAGGGTAAAATTAAATCATCGCCACTGATAAAAACCTAACTTATATCATGTTATCTTTTAGCTGGGAGAAACGTTTTATTGAAGATCACAAGTAATATTCCTCCTCTAAGGATCATCCATACAGTAAAGGCAATCCAAATGGCATATAGTTTTAAATCAAAGTAATCTCCGAGGAGCAGGCTAGGTACAAAACCTAAAAAAGTGGCGGCCAAAAGGGTGTTTCTTAAAGTTACGGCTTCGGCAAGTCCTTTAAAAATTCCATCAAAAACAAATGTAATTGCATTGATGGGTTGCATTAGGATTACGATCCAGAATATACTTGAAAATAATGAGAGAACTTCCGGGTCCTTACTAAACAACCTTCCAATAGGGCTGTAAAACGAAAAACAAATGACACCGAGAATAAGAGAAATAACGATGGTATAAGTATTTAATTGTTTGCTCAAATTCCAAATTTGCACATAGTTTTTTTGACCTAATAATTTTCCTGACATAATGTTCCCAACACTTGAATAACCATCGATAAAAAAGGCAAAAAACAGCCAAATTTGGAATGCAATGGTTTGAGCAGCAATATAGTGTGCCCCATATTTTGTGGCATAGGCATTTGCCATATACAAGGCTATGTTCAAAGAAATAGTTCTGATAATTAAGTTGAAACTAAGAGATAGCAGCCTTTTGATTTCAATATTAAAAGGGAATCGAAGACGAAACGAAAAAGGTGTTTTTTTAAGTACAAGAATAAAAGCGAGAAGGGCCATTACCCCCTGGGCAATTATACTGGCCCAGGCGGCTCCTTCAACATTCATGGCTGGGATATATCCCTCAACGCCAAAAACTAAAATAAAATCCAATCCAATATTAAGGGCGGTGCCCAATATACTTATAACCATGGGCCAGAAGGTGTTTTGAAGGCCCCTAAAGACTCCAAACACAGAAAAAACGAATAAAGTAAAAGGAAGCCCCAGAGCCCTGATTTTGTAATAGGAAACGGCTTGATCCAATATAAGCCCGGAGGCATTATACAACTCAAAAATATTTTCGACAAAAAAAATGGTGACTACATATATAAATAAACTTAGAGCGATGTTGATCACAATAATCTGTGCAGGTAAGTCCAAAATTTTATCCACTTTCCCAGCTCCATAGTACTGAGCAATAATGGCAGATATTGCTGAGCGGGTTTGAGCAAGAATCCACACAATAGCCGAAATAAAAGATCCTGCGATGCCCACAGCAGCAAGCGCCTCGGTTGGGTTCAAATGGATATTTCCCACAATAGCAGTATCTGTTATAGACAATAAAGGCTCGGCTATTCCAGAAATGATGGCAGGAATGGCTAGTTTGTTAATTTTGCCAAAGGAGATTTTAGAAATTTGATTCAAAGCTCGGATGTTAACATAATTCAAAATAAAGCAATTAAGTTGAAAATAGGCTTGACTTGATCAATTTAAAATTTCTTCCCACTCATTTCACATTTTGCCTCATTCTCGGAATCCTTACTGGTTTTTTTTTGACTGGAATTTAACCGGGTTATTGATATTGATTGTATTGGTTTTCATTGGCCTTGTTGCTGCTTACCAATATTCCATTTATCCTTTTCGGCCACCTTTTTTATTTGTTTTGCTAACGGCTATCTTCTTTGTCATTTTTGGAATGATAAACACGGAACGTATAAAACCAATAAATAAAAAAGGGCACTATATTAAAAAATATCAAAAGGGGAATACGATACGTATAAAACTATTGGAGGAGTTGAATCACACTAAATTTTACTATCGGTATATAGGAGAAATTCAAAGCGTTGAGAAGTATAGAACGGAAGGAAAAATTATGCTGCGCCTTGCAAAAAAAATTCACCCTAAAGCATTGCATTATGATGATCTTATAACTACCTGCGAACCATTGAAAGAAATTCAAGCATCAACAAATCCAGGGGCTTTTGATTTTAAGACATATGCAAAAAGGAAAAACATCCAGCAGCAGCTGGATCTGAGATCGTCTAATTTTCTTATCAGCAAAACAATAAATAAAGGGCTGAAAGTGAGCGCCTTGCATTTCAGGGAAAAAATTATCAAATCTTTAGATAAGCATCAGTTTTCAAAGGATGAATTTTCAGTAATTACCGCATTACTTCTGGGAAAGAGACAGGAGCTTTCAAAAGAACTCATAGATGATTATAAGAATGCAGGAGCCATGCATATTCTTGCCATTTCGGGACTCCATATTGGAATACTGCTAATGATATTGAATTTTATTTTCAAACCTCTTGAATATGTAAAACAAGGGAAGAGAATCAAAATGATTGTTTTGTTAGTTTGCCTTTGGAGCTTTGCTTTTATCACCGGACTTTCTGCTTCAGTTTTAAGAGCCGTTTGTATGTTTACGGCCCTAACTTTAGGATTGTTTTCTAATCGTTCTTCAAATATCGGGAATTATTTGTTTCTTTCAATATTCGTTTTGCTTTGGGTTAGCCCTCTATTTTTGTTTGATGTTGGGTTCCAATTGAGCTATGTTGCGGTGTTTGCTATTATTGGAATAAGCCCTTTGATCAAAAGGTTTTGGAAGCCAAAGCTTAAGATAGTATCTTATTTTTGGAAGCTTTTAGTAATTTCTTTCGCTGCTCAAATAGGGATAATTCCATTAAGTTTATTTTATTTTCATCAATTTTCGGGATTGTTTTTTGCGTCCAGTTTGGTAATCATTCCTTTCCTTGGCATCGTACTTGGGTTTGGTTTTCTAATGATTCTCATGGACCAATTCAATTTTGTTCCCATTGTATTTATCAGATCGTATGATTTTATGATCCGGTCAATGAATGATTTTGTAGGCTTACTGTCAAATTATAATAATTTGATTTTTGATCATATATATTTCTCTCTCACACTTGTTTTTCTAGCATATGGATTGATTTATAGCCTTTGCAAATACATGGGGAATAGTAAAATAAAAAATTTAATGTTTTTATTGGGGAGCATTATTTTGTTTCAAGGAATGCTGTTATGGGAGAAAGTAAAAACTCAGGTTAGTTCTGAGTTTGTCGTTTTTCATCATACGATGCACTCTACAATTGTTAAACGAAGCGGT
>JAUXCI010000061.1 GCA_030618945.1 Flavobacteriaceae bacterium | reverse complement strand
GCATTAAATTCCTGAGGCCAGGGCATTAAATTAAATTCCCGTTTTTCTTTTTCCTGAGCCTTAGCCACAAAGAAGGTGCCTATTATTAGTATAATTAAAAAAATCTTTTTACACATATAAATTGATTTATTCATTTCATTAATAATCAAAAAAACCATCTTTCAGGAGCTTAAAATTTGTTAAATCCCAAAAAGATGGTTTCAATAAATATTCAAATACATTTTAATAATGATATCTTTTAAAAGCTTCGAAAGCCGCGTAATCAGCCATCCCTAATTTATTGTATTTCTTGGCAGTTTCCTTATTTCTATCCTCTGCACGCATCCAGAATTCTCTTGAATCGTCGCCTTGGAACATTACGCCATCTTTTTGAGATTGATGATAGAAAATCGCTTGTTTTTTCTTTAATACTTGGTCAGGGCTCATTGGAACCGCCATCTCAACATCATGGATATCCCATTCGTGCCATGCGCCTCGATACAACCAAACCCAACAATCATCCATATACTTTTCTTTTTTAAGTTCTGCCAGAGCTAAAAACAAAGCATCCAAACAAACTTTATGCGTACCATGAGGGTCAGCAAGATCACCGGCGGCGTAAATTTGATGTGGCTTTACTTCTTCAATAATGTTACACATGATTTTAACATCCGCATCACTTAATTTCTCTTTCTTAACGCGTCCGGTTTCATAAAATGGTAGATCTAAGAAATGAACTTGTTCATCAGGAACACCCATATATCTCGTAGCTGCCACAGATTCCTTTCTTCTTATCAATCCTTTTAAACCCCTGACAGTTGCCGTATCAAGATCGTATTCTTGCTTAGCATCTAAATCCTTAATAATTTGAGATGCAGATGATTCATCTCCATTCAATTCAAGTGAAACTTCTGCAAATTTTAATGCTTCCTCGTCAGATACTGCAATGTTTCCCGAAGTTTGATATACTACATGAACATCATGACCTTGTTCAACCAATCTATCAAATGTACCTCCCATAGAAATTACATCATCATCTGGGTGAGGACTAAAAATGATTACACGCTTTTTAGCTGGTGTATTTCTTTCAGGTCGATTTGTATCGTCCGCATTCGGTTTTCCTCCCGGCCATCCGGTAATGGTATGTTGTAACTTATTAAACATGTTTATGTTCATTTGATAGGCTGACCCCTGTTCAACCAACAAACTAGACATTCCATGATAGTTATAATCTTTATCCGTAAGTTTTAAAATAGACTTTTCAAGTTTCATACTCAGCCATACAACTGCTTTGGCCTTTAATTCTTCTGTCCAGATGCAATTTGTAACCAACCAAGGTGTCTTTATACGGGTAAGGTCATTTGAGGCACCCTCATCAAGCACAAAGGTTACATTTGCATGTCTTTGTAAATAGGTGGCCGGCACATCTGCAGTTATTTCACCTTCGATTGTTTCCTTTAAAACCTCTGCCTTATTAACACCCCAGGCAAGCAAAACAATTCTTTTTGCCTTTCTGATGGTCCCGATCCCCCTCGAGATCGCAACTCTAGGCACATGCTCTATCCCTACAAAAGATGTAGCGGCATCAATTCTTGTGATATGGTCAAGTGTAATATTTCTTGTGCCCGAATTTAAATGTGATCCAGGTTCGTTAAACCCAATATGTCCCGTTCTACCAATTCCTAAAAGTTGAAAATCCAAACCTCCTGCTTCCTTGATCTTTAATTCATAATCGATACAGAACTGATAAACTTCTTCTGCTTTTACCTCACCACTTGGAACATTTATATTTTCAGGCAGGATATCAACATGGTTAAATAAATGTTCATGCATAAAATACCAATAACTTTGCGTGTTCTCACGTGTCATCGGATAGTATTCATCAAGATTAAATGTTACTACATTTTTAAAGCTAAGCTCCTCTTCCTGATGCATTCTAACCAATTCTTCATAGACCTTTATTGGAGAAGATCCTGTTGCCAAACCTAAAACACATTTTTTATAACTTGCCTGTTTGGTCCTGATCAAGTCGGCAATTTCCTGGGCTACAGCAATTGATGCAATATTTGAATTATCGAAAACAACATTGTGAATCTTTTCAAATCTTGTTTCTTCAAATTTTCCCGCTTCTTCGTACTCTAATTTCTTATACATATTTTTTATCTTTCTTTAAGAAGGCATTCGAGATCAATAAAATACCCAATCTATATGAACTAAATCTTTTGCAAAAATCAAGCTAACAAGCCTCTTTTTGAAATATATTCGACAGATGACAGAAAATCAACGATAAAAAATCAATTTTTACTAAATAAAACCTGTGAATTAGGTATTGACAAGCATCCTTATAAAAAATGGATTTAATTAAAGGCAGGCCTTCTTACAGTTGATTTTTCGGAATCAGTCAATTATCCTATCTTGTGATCTCTTTTAAAAAAATCTAATTCTATGAATAAAATTACCTTATGGTCAATTATTGTAGCCTTGGCTGGATTCCTTTTTGGCTTTGATACTGTTGTTATTTCAGGAGCCGATCAACAGCTTCAAAATTTATGGGGATCTTCAGACGTATTTCACGGCTCAGTAGTAATGGCTATGGCGCTATGGGGAACCGTAATCGGTGCCATGTTTGGTGGGATTCCGACTAATAAAATAGGCAGAAAGAATACACTGATCTGGATTGGTGTTTTATATACCATATCTGCTTTAGGATCAGCCCTTGTAAATGATCCAATTACTTTTGCGGCGTTTAGGTTTATTGGTGGAATTGGGGTTGGCGCTTCAACGGTTGCTGCTCCGGCATATGTTTCTGAAATTGCTCCGGCTAAAGACAGGGGTCGTCTTGTAGGATTTTATCAATTTAATATTGTTTTGGGTATACTGGTAGCTTTCTTCTCTAACTATTTACTTAGTAACATAGGTGAAAACGCTTGGAGATGGATGGTAGGTGTAGAAGCCATACCCGCTTTTATTTATACCTTACTTGTTATGACTGTTCCAAAAAGCCCGAGATGGTTATTACTTCATGGAAGAAGAGATGAAGCTGGAAAAACATTACAATTACTTAATCCGGATGATGATGTAGATAAAATGATAACTGACATTGAAGAAAGTCAAAAGGACCATCACAGCAGTAATGAAAATATTTTCATGAAAAAATACAGATTTCCTTTAATTCTTGCCTTTTTAATCGCTTTTTTCAATCAATTATCAGGGATAAATGCGTTTTTATATTATGCCCCGAGGATATTTCAGGAAGCTGGGTTAGGAGAAAGCACAGCGCTTTTAAGCTCAATTGGAATTGGTGTTACCAATATGGTGTTTACGTTAATTGGTATCTCTTTGATTGACAAGCTAGGCCGAAAAAAATTAATGTATATAGGATCTGTTGGATATATTCTATCCTTATCTCTGGTTTCGATGGCATTCTTTTTTGAATGGGAAGGAATGTCAGTACCTATATTTCTATTTGTATTCATAGCCTCTCATGCTATAGGGCAGGGTACTGTAATATGGGTATTCATATCTGAAGTTTTCCCAGATCAACTAAGAGCTTCCGGTCAATCATTTGGAACAACTACACATTGGGTTTTAGCGGCGATCATACCATCGATGGTACCCTTCTTATTTGGAACAATTGGTGCTGGAACGGTATTTGCCATATTCGCATTTATGATGGTACTGCAATTGCTGTTTGTTAAATTTATTATGCCTGAGACCAAAGGTGTACCATTAGAGGAATTAGAAAAAATGCTGACCAAAACCGAGTAAGAAAATGACCCCTAAAATTGTTTGTTTTGGAGAAACGCTTTGGGATATCTTCCCAAACGAAAAAAAGATTGGTGGAGCACCGCTGAATGTAGCCTGTAGATTACATTCTTTAGGCTCAGAAGTTCATTTGATAAGTCGTGTCGGGAAAGATGATAATGGTGATCAAATATTAAAATACCTTAAGGCCCAAGGGCTGAATACTCATACGATCCAAATTGACGACACATATCCAACTGGTAATGTCAAAGTTAGTTTGGATAGTTCAAATACTGCGAGTTACAGTATTGAACGACCCGCATCCTGGGACTATATTTCACTTGATAATGCAACCTTATCCGAGCTAAGATCATCGGATGCTTTGATCTTTGGAAGCCTTGCCTGTCGAAACGAAACTTCAAAAAACACCTTATTTGCCTTATTGCAAGAAAATGTATTTAAAGTTTTCGATGCTAATTTAAGACCTCCACATTATTCCATGGACCTTGTTCTTGACCTGATAGAAAAGTCTGATTTTATAAAACTCAACGATGAGGAACTCAAAGAAATATGTGATTTTGTCAATATCAAAAATCGTGATATAACAGATCAAATACTCGCTTTGTCGGAACTCACCAAAAGTCGTCATATTTGCGTCACTCTGGGTAAAGATGGAGCTTTATTGTTTTCTGATAATCAAATTTATAAGAATGATGGTTATGTGGTTAAAGTAGCGGATACCGTTGGCGCTGGTGATTCCTTTCTTGCAAGCCTAATTCATAACTTTCTTCTCAAAAAGGGCCCTCAAAAATCTCTGGATTATTCTTGTGCCATAGGCTCCATTGTAGCTTCCAAATCTGGAGCAAATGAGCCTGTCTCCGCGCATGAAATTCGACAGCTCTTAAAAAGATAATATTAGCTTTTTATTAAGTTTTGATTAACGTTTTTATGTTTTCCTTAACTTCTTTATGAACACGCAAACGTTATAGTAGGTTTTGTAACTCAATTATTGCCCCTTTTCCTATGTTGTTCGGGAATTTTTGATTAAACTTGCTATGATTAAATAATTTACGACTTAAAATTACGGGGAAGATTCATTTTTCTTTTGGATTCTGCAAGAATCTTAAAGACGTTTGTTTAATTTTTGGAATGATTTTTTTCTTTGTTTTTCTTCTTGGATGTGTTTAATCGATCGATTAATAACTAATTTAAATATAATTATGAAATTTAATTTACTCAAACAATTAATGTTTGTGTGCTTTGCCCTTTTTACGGGTGCATTGTTTTCACAAACGGTTAATGGAACAGTAACAGGTGATGATGGGCCATTACCTGGAACTAACGTGATTGTAAAAGGTACTTCGAATGGTGTTTCCACTGATTTTGATGGGAACTATACTATAGAAGGAGTAGCCTCTGACGCGATTTTGGAATTTAGTTCCTTGGGATTTGTGTCTCAGGAAATTGCCGTTAACGGGCAGTCAACAATTAATATAACCTTAGAAGAAGATGCTGAGGCATTGGATGAGGTTATCGTGATTGGTTATGGTACCACTACGGTTAAGGATGCAACCGGATCAGTAGCCTCGGTAAGTTCTAAAGATTTTAACGGCGGTGCGATCGCATCAGCTGAACAATTGATTCAAGGAAAAGTGGCCGGGGTTCAAACAGTACAAGCTAGTGGTGAACCAGGTTCTGGTATAGCCATCAGAATTCGTGGTACTACTTCTGTAACTTCAAACAATGACCCTCTTTATGTGGTGGATGGTGTGCCATTAACGTCAGCCGCTTCTTCAGCCGGAGGTGCAAACGTTGGGTTTGGTACCAGTGTTTCCAGTAACCCGCTTAGCTTCCTTAATCCAAATGACATTGCAAGTATGAGTGTTTTAAAAGATGCTTCTGCAACTGCTATCTATGGATCAAGAGGTGCGAACGGGGTGGTAATCATTACTACAAAAAGTGGTAAAGGAAGACAAGGTGGATTATTTGAATTCAGTTCAAATTTGAGTTATTCTACTCCAGCTAATAGCTATGACCTTTTAGGTCCTGAAGAATTTCTTGACGCAGTTGAACAATATGGTGGTAATCGAGCTGACCAAGATTATGGAGAAGCAACTGATTGGCAAGATTATGTAACCAGAAGTTCTTTTTCTCATGATGAAACTTTAGCATATAATTATAATCATAGTACTGGTTCTGTTAGGGGAACCTTCGGATATCAGGACCTTCAAGGTGTCTTGGAAAATTCAGGGCTTCAAAGAATTTCAGCTAGGATTAATGCTTATCAAAGATTTTTTGATGATCGCTTAAAGTTGAGTTTTCAGGGAACTTATTCTACCGTGGATGATGAGCAACCTCCTCTAAGTGGTAGTGCTGGATACAGGGGAGATCTCTTGGGTGCGGCTTATTCTGCCAACCCAACTTGGGGTACTGATCCTGACGCTGATTTCGGTGGTCAAATTAGCCCTGCAACAATGCTGACATATGCACAAAGTACTACAGAAACCGACCGTTTCTTAATGAATTTTTCTGCTGATTACGCCTTTATACCTGATTTAGTAGGTAAAATTACTATGGGTTACGACAAATCAAACTCTACCAGATATTCATCCTCATCTCCTTTAGCCAGGAATTTTGGCAGTGGTGTTTTTGGAAATGGTAAAAGTGCTATTAATGATATAGAAAACACAAGTAAGTTGATCGAAATTACCTTGACTTGGGATAAGGATTGGGATAATTCAAGTTTAAACCTATTAGGTGGTTTTTCATATCAAGACTTTAGAACTAGTGGACGAAACGCTCAAGGATGGGGTTATTCAACAAATGTTAATGGTGAAATGAATTCAGATTTAAGTCAATCTTTATCTGAAATTGAAGCCCTTTTAACAGGTAATTATCAGCAATATGGTATTACAGAAAGTAATAATTTTGTGAATTATTTGTTCCCTGAAGCTAGTAGCGAACCAATTGCTGGATTTGCTGACACTAGTGTCAGATCTTTTTTCGCTGATTTTTACGATCACACTGATGAATTACAATCGTGGTTTACAAGAGCTAATTATACTTTAAGCAATAAATACTTATTTACTGCAACAGTTAGAATTGACGGTTCATCAAGATTTTCATCTGATAACAAATACGGGGTATTTCCATCTGCAGCCTTTGCATGGAAAATGAATGAAGAGAATTTTATAGGAGACAAGATTTCTACTTTAAAAACTAGATTAAGTTGGGGTATTACAGGAAACCAGGAAGGTCTTGGTTATGGTAATTATCTTCGTAGAGAGCGGTTCTCAGGACCAGGTATTGGCGATGGTGGTGAAATCAACACCCCAGGTATAGGTGCTGTTGCATTTGCTAATCCAGATTTAAAATGGGAGGAAACTACTTCTTATGGTTTTGGCGTTGATTTTGGATTGAACAATGATCGATTGTCCATGTCAGTTGATGTTTATAGAAAAGAAACCAAAGATTTACTCTTAAACGTTGAAGCAGCTCAACCATCTCCTCAGCCATCCTTCTTTAAGAATTTGGACGGTAAGGTATTGAATGAAGGTATTGAATTTACCATCGACTATGATTTCATTCAAGATAGTGAATGGACCTGGAATGCTGGTTTTAATATTTCCTATAATTATAATGAACTTACAGGTTTCCCAGGGCTAATACCTGCGGGAAGAATTTATGGTCAAGGATTATCTGGTGCTTATGCACAGATTTTGGCCGAAGACCAACCTTTATTCTCCTATTTCTTAAGAGAGTTTGAAGGGTTTGATGAAAATGGTCAGCCAATTGGTGATAACCAAACTTTTGTCGGTAAAAGTGCTTTACCAACCACAAATGCTGGTTTAAACACGACAGTTACCTATAAAAACTGGGATTTGAATCTATTCTTTTCCGGACAATGGGGTCATTATATATATAACAACACTGCCAACGCGTTTTTTACTGCTGGTGCCATTGCCAATGCGCGTAACGTAACACGTAACGTATTGACAAGTGGAGAAGCTGGTAATGCAGAAGCTGCTGTATCAACAAGATTCTTGGAAAGTGGTGATTTTGTAAGATTACAAAATGCAACTTTAGGTTACAATTTTGATCTTAAGGAAACTAGTGCTATTCAAAATTTGAGACTGTCTCTAACGGGTCAAAATCTATTTGTCGTTACAGATTACACGGGTCTAGATCCTGAATTAAATACTCAGCCTGCTGGTTTCGATTTGTTGAACGGTATACCTACTGCAGGTATTGATTATACTTCATACCCAAGACCAAGGGTTGTTACTTTAGGTATAAATTTATCTTTTTAAAAAATATTAGTCATGAAAATTATGTTTAAACAACAATTTATAAAAATAGGCTTGCTTTCTTTGATGTCAGGGATCTTTATGATTGCCTGTTCAGATCTAGAGATCAAAGAAACAGACTCCATCTTTACTGGTGGTGGCGATGATGCATTTAACGGGGTTGAGAACCCTGCGGGTTCCCTTCAAAACATTTATAATGGTTTACAGGGGCAATTAGCTGATCAGGCAAATTTCTTTGCCCTTCAGGAAGTTTCAACCGATGAGACCTTAGTTCCAACTAGAGGAACTGACTGGGGAGATAATGGTATTTGGAGAACGCTACACCAGCATACATGGACACCATCTCACAATTTTGTACTGACGGTATGGAACCAAATGAATCAAAATGTTTATCAATGTACTGAAGTAATTGATGAAAGAAGTAATCCATCTGCAGAACAGAAAGCAGCGGCTCAATTTTTAAGAGCTTATTCTATGTATCAAGTAATGGACCTTTATGGACAAGTTCCTTTTAGAACACCTGACGAAGGGCCTGATGTAGAACCTATGGTTCTTACTAGGGCACAAGCTGTTGAATTTATTTTAAAGGATATTGATGCTGCTATAGCAGGATTACCTAGCTCTGGACCTAATAATGATAATACATTATATGGTACAAAAGAAGCCGCTCAATTTTTGAAAGCCAGATTGCTTTTGAATAAATTCGTTTATGTAGGTGGCAGTGCTGAAGCTGCTGACATGTCTGAAGTAATAGCGCTTGTAGACCAAATAACTAACCAAGGATACGCGCTTCAAGAAGGCTATTTTGATATCTTTAAAGAAGATCAGGATACTGAAACGATTTGGTGGTTAAAGTCAGGAGTTGGAAATAGAATTTGGGATGGTTTACATTATCACCAAATTACACCTGACAATGGTGGAGGAGGATGGAATGGATTTTCTACCTTATCTGAATTTTACAGTACTTTTGAAGGCTCTCCAAACTCGAATTATGTAGGTGATGGTCAGGAAGAAAGAAGAGGCTGGGTGCCTGATGCAGATAATGCTGATGCTAGCAATTATGGTATTGGTTATGGTTTTCTTCAAGGCCAGCAATATGATGTGGAGGGTAATGCCTTATTCGAAAGATCTGGAAGACCATTGAATTTTACAAAAGAAATGCCAGGATTGGTTGGTAACTCTGAAAGCACAGGTATGAGAATAATCAAATACCATCCGGCAAATGGTGCCTATACAGAGCATCAAATAATCTTTAGGTATTCTGATGCTTATTTGATGAAAGCTGAAGCTATGATGAGAAACGGCGGAGACGCTACAGCTATGGTAAATACGCTTAGGGAAGTGAGAAATGCTGACCCAGTTGCTTCTGTGACTGAAGCTGTATTATTGGACGAAAGAGGTAGAGAGTTATACTACGAATACGTAAGACGAATGGATATGGTTCGTTTTGGCCAGTATGGCAGACCTTGGGAGTTTAAAGATCCTTCAACTGTAGGTGATGCAACTAAGGAACTTTATCCAATTCCTTCAAATGCAATTTTATCAAATTCTAATTTGGTTCAAAACGATGGTTACTAAACTTAGGTTAATATAAAGAAAAAAAGGCTACCAATTGGTAGCCTTTTTTTATGCTCAAAACTCTGTCTTATTTTCAATTTTAAATATAAAGCCTTGATTGTGAATATTTTCAATTTTTATATTAGGATCTTTTGAAAGGTGTTTTCTTAAATGAGAAATAAATACATTCAAACTCTTTTTTACAAAAAAATCATTTTGCCCCCAAAGGCTGTGCAAAATTTCTTTATGTGTACACAGCTCATTCTTTTTGTGAACAAGCAACTGTAATAGCTTGTTTTCTCTTAGGGTTAACTTGTGAACCTCACCATCTTTATAAACAACTTCTTGTTTACTAACATTAAAGATATATTCTCCAAGAGAATAATGATTTAACAGCTCCTTATCTTCACTCTTCTTGTTTACTGAAAGCGTTTTTAATAAGGTATTCAATCTTACTACTAATTCTTCTTCGTCAATAGGTTTTTTCAAATAGTCTACAGCGCCCAATGAAAAGCCCTTTAATACGTCAATTTTCATGGAACGTGATGTCAGAAAAATAAACGGTGTCTCGGGAAAATCTTTTTTTAGTTCTTTAGCCAGGGTGAATCCATCCATTTCAGGCATCATCACATCCAAAATCATCAAATCGAAAAAATCTCGTTCAACTATTTCAAGAGCAGACTTACCGTCTTTCACCCATTGTATGTCAAAGTCCTTCATTTTCAAGTACTCCGACAACAAATAGCCTAAGGATTCATCATCTTCTACCAACAGTATTTTTCTATTTTCAATCATCTTATATCAAAGGGATTTTTATGATAAACGTAGAGCCCACGTTCAAAACGCTTTTCACCTCAACTTTTCCTTTATGCAAATGTACAATCCTTTTGACATAATTTAAACCCAGACCATAGCCTTTAACATTGTGAAGGTCACCATGAGAAACCCGATAATACTTTTCAAAGATTTTTTTGATGTCATGAGGCGCAATTCCAATGCCATTATCACTTACCTCAATTACAAGATACTTAGCCTCTATTTTGGCAAGGAGGTGGATCGTTCCATTTTTTTTTGAATATTTTCTGGCATTTTCCAGTAAACTGTTGATCGCATTTTCTATATGGTACACATCTACAAATACCCTAAAAGAATTTCCGATTAACTCGCTGGTAAAATTGAATTTATCAAGCTTCGAGAGCTGATCAAAGTTCATTGCCAAGTCTGATATATAAGGCATTAAATCTACTTCCT